>VGGU01000107.1 GCA_016868475.1 Bacteroidota bacterium | reverse complement strand
TAACAATAAATTACCGATTTCGGCATTGACCTAAACAGCCATTTCGGCGATGGTTTCCGGCATGCCGGATGCACAGGTGATTGAATGGATTCGCGAAAAGTACACCGCAATTGCCGCGGATCTCGATGAACGCGCGCGTAGGCGATGGGGTGCTGCGGAAGCACGATCGCTCGGGTGGGGCGGTATCGAGGCAGTCGCGGCAGCAACCGGCATGTCGGACCGTACGATTCGGAGTGGGATGAAAGAGCTCGATGACCCCGATGCTGCTCCGGCAAGTCGCCAGCGCCGGCCGGGCGGCGGGCGAAAGCGTCGCGAGTGTGAAGAGCCGGAGTTGACGGCCGTGCTGCAGCAAATAGTTGACTCGGGTACCCTGGGTGACCCCATGTCGCCGCTTCGTTGGACATGCAAGAGTACGCGGACCTTGGCCGAGGACTTGTCGCGACAGGGATACTCGGTGAGCGCTAACACCGTGGGCCGTCTGCTTCGCCATTGTGGCTATAGCCTGCAAGCCAATCGCAAAACGATTGAAGGCAAACAGCATCCGGATCGGGACGCCCAGTTTCAGCACATCAGTCGACGTGTCCAAGCCTTTCAGCGTGCAGGGCAGCCGGCGATCTCCGTGGACACGAAAAAGAAGGAAACGCTGGGAAAAATGAAGAATCCAGGGCGTACCTATCGCAAGAAGGGTAACCCTGAGCGGGTCAAGACCCACGACTTTCCTGACAAGGAGCTTGGAAAAGCGGTACCGTATGGAGTATACGACTTGACCCACAATGAAGCGGGCGTGTCTGTGGGGATCAGCCACGACACTGCTGAATTTGCTGTGACCGCGATTCGTCGCTGGTGGAAGCGTTTGGGACAGAAGAGGTATCCCCGTGCGACCCGGGTCTTGATTACGGCGGACAGCGGCGGCAGCAACAGCCCGCGCACCCGTCTCTGGCGATGGGAGTTGCAAAAGCTCGCGAACGATACGGGACTGACGATCGAACTCTGCCACTATCCACCAGGCACCAGCAAGTGGAACAAAATCGAGCATCGGCTGTTTTG
>VGGU01000106.1 GCA_016868475.1 Bacteroidota bacterium | reverse complement strand
GCCGATCCGGCCTTTACATTCCGTCGGTTGCGCGATCTACTGGCCATCCCGGGGCGGTTGCCCCGACCAGGTGGCTCATGGCCGACGACGAATGCCCGGAACCCGATAGCGTGGCTGCCCTGCGCGATCGCGCGGGCCCAGAACGCTGGGAGACCATCGTGGCCAAAGCGCGGCGTCAGGCCGCGGTGGTGGCCGCAGTCGAGGTGGCGGTCGCCGCGGGCCTCAGCCTGACCAAAGCGGTGCGGTTGCACGGCGGCGGCATGACGCGTTCTGGGTTCATGCACTTGCGACGCCGTATCAAGAACCGCTCGGGCGACCTTGCGACGCAGCTTGTCGACCGCCGCGTGCCACCCACAACGCCGTCGCTGGACCCGGCGATTGCCTCTGGCGCGGCGCAGTTGCGCAGGAACAGGCCGACCATCAACTGCGACGACGCCCGCGCCGCGCTGCGCCTGTTCTATGGCGCGGCGGGGGATGTCAGCGATTCCTGGCTGCGGCGCGTGTGGGCGGCGGACCGCGAAGGGCGCCTGGCCAGCGTGGTCGGCGAGCTGCGCACGGCCGCGCCGCCGACCCCCAAGGTGGCGTCCGCTATCGAGAATGCGCCGCCAAGCGACGTGGAAACCGTTGAATTGACGGGCGGAGTTGCACTGGCCCTGTTCTTGGCCGCTGACGTCGAAACCGGGGCAAGTCTGTCGTTGGCGAAGCGCATTGCTGCCTGCGTCGACGTCGCGAAAGACCGGCCTGTCGATGCCGCGGCGCTCATCGACGACCGGGCGGACCGCGGCGAACACGGCGTTTTCACGGCCGAGTACAACGCGCGCTGGCGGCGGGGCGTCGCGGCCGGCAGCACCGACGACCGTTGGCAGAGCGACGCCGACAAGGCCGCGGTGCGCAATCCAGCGCGGTTCCGCGTTGGCCAGGTGCACGAAACGACGCTCGCCGCCAAGCTGCTGGCGATGGGTGCGGCGCCCCTGCTGACGACCCAGCGCGGCTTCGATGGTCTGAGCAGCCCGACTGGTGCGTGGCTGGCGGCGCTTGGGCACCTGCCGTACATGCCGGCGACGCTCGATA
>VGGU01000105.1 GCA_016868475.1 Bacteroidota bacterium | reverse complement strand
AGATTGGTGGTGATGATCAGGGACGTTTTCTCATACAGGTGGCTAATGAGATGAAATAGCAGCGCCCCGCCAGATTCGGGGAAAGGCAGATAGCCCAGCTCATCCAGGATCACGGCATCGACTTGGATCAGCTTTCGCGCTAAGGCACCGGTTTTTTCTAACTGTTTTTCCAGTCCCAGGCGGCTCACTAAATCGACCGCATTATAGAAGCGGACACGCTTGCCCTGATGAATGGCCGCCACGCTAGGGCGGTGGCCAGATGCGTTTTACCCGTGCCGGTGCCGCTGGTTCTTGGGCAGCTTGGCGTCGGCGTCCAGCCATTCGACTAATCGGGCTTTAAATTCACCCAATTTAGGTTCCGGTTGAACCTGCCGTTCATAAACCGGCTCGCTTTGGGTAGTAAGATGTTTTCTAACCGTGGGACGGGAAATCTTCAGGGATCGCGCAATCGAACTGATCGACTCCCCACTGACAAAATGCCGTCGTCTGATTTCAGCAATGATATCCATGTGTAACACTCCAGGATTCTCCGGCAAAAAGCCGGTCATTGAACAAACTGGGGTGGAAACTTTTCAACGCTTTTTTCCCCAGGACCCTGGAAAGTTTTGCACGCCGTTTAACACCTCTTGTAGGCAAACCGTGCCGTTATTTCTTCTTTTTTGGTTTTCATTGTTGACCTCGGGCTTAAAGATTACTCTATTAGCCAAGTGTCCGAAAGAACGGGGCAAGATAAGTTTTGTGTTTTGGGTTGTAGCGGGACGAGAGCAGACCGCCGAAGGCAAACTCGCCACGTCATTTTTCGCTGCTGAAATCGGATTGGACTCCATTTCAGCTTTCGCGAAAAATAGTGGCGCGCTGGTCGTTTTAAACATCGAAAAACAGGAATCAAAACTGATTAACCTACTTAATCATACGGAAACCCTTCAACGCTGATCTAGAGTTCTGGTCAAACAAGAAGTAAATAAAGTACGCTCAATTACTATCTTTCGTGGTGACTCTGTGGTGACTCAAAATAAAAAAGGCCTAGGTATTTCTACCTAAGCCTTTGATTTACATGGAGCTGGCGATGGGACTCGAACCCGCGACCGGCTGATTACAAA
>VGGU01000104.1 GCA_016868475.1 Bacteroidota bacterium | reverse complement strand
GGGGCGGCGGCACAAGGGCGCAGAGCCGGGCGATGAAGTCCAGGGGGGCCAGCAAGATCCCTCTGGTCCCATCCTTCCAGGGGCCGCGGAACTCGTAGCGGACTTTGCCGTCGTCCTGCACTTCCAGGCGTTCGGCACACAGGGGTGGCCTGGCCATGTACCGGCACAGCCGTTCGAGCCTGCGCCGATCCCGGCCGTCGATTGCGGTGTCGGCAAAGAGGTTGACCCCGCCGACCTCCGCCACGGGCTTCTGGCCGGTCGGATCCGACCGCACCGGCCCGAAGAGCTTCTGGGTGCGGCTGCCAGGCTCGGCCCCCAGGATCTGGACGTCGGCTGCCGCAGCGCCGTAGCATGAGGCGAGCACGGGCTGGTCGGCCGCCAGGTCGTCCAGACGGCCGTGTCGCTCCAGCACGACGAGCAAGCGTGCGTGGGTCCAGGATGCCAGTTGCGCGACTTCTTCGGCGGTCGGCTCGGGCAGGGGGAGGAAGCGCAGTTCGCCGTCTTCCCCGGACACCCAGGCGCCATCGGCGGCCAGGGTATGGAAGTGGGGCGACAAACGAAGAGCGCTGTCGTTGCGCTGGATGAACGTGATGGCTCCGACCTCGGCGTCCTTGACGCTCGATAGCCCGAAGGTGCGCTTGACCCGCCAACGCAAATGCCTGAGCAAGGAGCTGGCGAAAGCATCGAGCACGTCGGCACAGAGATCCCGGTCGTACCCGATCGCCGTACGCCACTTCCACGGCACGGTACAGACCCACTGACGATAGGTCGCATCCGGAGGCAAGACGGAGTCGAGCAGGTGGGCGGCGATGTCTGACATCCGCCGCCCGCAGCAGGACGGGCAGAAACCGCGTCGCTTGCATGACATGCCAATGACTATTTCATGGCCGCAGCGGCGGCATGCGAGTCGCACCAGGCCGTGCTCGAGAATGCCGCAGCGCAGGTACTCCTCGAACTCGCGCACGACGAAGCGGGGCAGGCCTCCCTGTTCCTCGGCCCGTTCCAAGAAGTCCGGCCAGTGCGCCTGGACGACCTGGTACAGGACGCTTTCTTCGGGCCTGCGGCGCTCGTAGCCGTCCGGGCGCTGGCCGGCTGACCGGGGC
>VGGU01000103.1 GCA_016868475.1 Bacteroidota bacterium | reverse complement strand
CCACTTTTTGATCCTCTAATCCTAACACCGCTGCCATAGTGCCTGGTGCTGACTCACAAGCTTTTTGCATGGCACCGGCACGAACCGAAACCAAGCGAAGCCCATCCTCAAAGGAAAGTACACCAGCAGCAACCAATGCAGAAAATTCTCCTAAGGAGTGTCCCGCAACCATGGCTGGTTGTGGATTATTTAAGGTTGAATAAGCTATGAGCGAATGTAAAAAAATGGCAGGTTGGGTAACATCTGTTCGACGAAGCTCTACTTCGGTTCCAGAAAACATAATGGCTGCCAAATCAAATCCCAATTGCGTATTGGCTTGATCAACTAGTTTTTTTGCAGACTCATTTTGTTCTACTAATATTTTTCCCATTCCTGGAAATTGTGATCCCTGGCCGGGAAATACATAAGCATGTTTCATAGGATAGTAATTAGATCAACTTAATTTGGCGCCAATCAAACGCATGAATTCACTTCTTGTTGAATTTTTATGAAATTCTCCATCAAATGCCGATGTAGTAGTAACTGAATTTTGTTTTTGAACACCCCGCATCATCATGCATAAATGTTGAGCTTCTACCACCACAGCAACCCCCAATGGATTGAGTGTATGCTTAATGGCGTCTTTGATCTGAATGGTCAATCGTTCTTGCACTTGCAAACGTCTTGCATATACATCCACCACACGTGCCACTTTGCTCAACCCTGTAATCCATCCATTGGGAATGTATGCCACATGAGCCTTTCCAAAAAAGGGAAGCATATGATGCTCGCAAATACTATATACTTCAATGTCCTTGACCACAATCATTTCACTTACACTCTCATGAAATTTGGCAGAATCCAGTATTGCATGTGCGTCTAATTGATAGCCTTGCGTCAAATACTGCAAGCTTTTAGCAACACGCTCGGGAGTTTTTGTGATCCCTTCTCGCTTAGGATCCTCCCCTAATAGCGCAATGACCTCTTTATAATTATTGATGAGCGCCTCAGTGACTGCTTCATCGTACTGTTCTGTGTTTTTATAAGCCATAAAATGGTTTTAGGCAGGATATTCTACAAAGTTTCGGGGCGTTTCATAGAGTCGGACCTGAAGATCCAATTTGTTTTCCAAATGAGG
>VGGU01000102.1 GCA_016868475.1 Bacteroidota bacterium | reverse complement strand
CTTTTTGCCCGGCAACATCTGCTCAATCCGTTCCCACTGGTCATCCCGCAGCATCTTTCTTAACATTCGCCAACCTATTCAATTAATTGGCGTAATTATCTCATATTAATTGTCAACAGACTCTAGTGTAAATTGTAATTTTTTTATTACATTACCTACATCATTAATAAATACGCCCGCAGACTAATTGCCCATTTATAGCGTTAATGCTGAATAAGTCCAATTTTTTTGAAGTAATTAATAACTTATTAATCCTTTGTTAATCTGTAAGTAAACAGAAAAATCGAATAATAACAATTGTGGAAAACATATTCCCGAATCCGCCTGATTTGACATTTATTTGAAATCCGTTAATGTGTTATTTTGCAATCAACGTTAAAATTAAAACAACATGATGAGGCGCCGCTATGAATAAATTTACTTTACTAGGGTTATTCTTGTTACTGTTTTCAGTCAACGACAGTTGGGCTTATGGCGGTGGTGGCGCTGGCGGAACAAAGTCTTGTGAAAAACCGAAATTTTCTGATTTTTCACCGGCAGAAAATGCCGAAGTTGCTCCGGGTTCCGCCTTTTCCTTCACTGCATCTAAAAACACCTACCCGGCTACTATTAAAGTAACTGTAAAAGGCCAAGCAGCCGCTATAAAAACCGATAAGAAAAACGATGGCACTTTCAGCGTTAAGGGCAGTCTACCTGCTGCTGTAAAAGGCGACTTCGCCCGCATAGCCATCACGGCTGATGCACAAAGTAATTGCAAAGGGTCTAGCGGCTGGCTGGTGAAGGTTTCGGAATAATTAATTGACATTAAGTCATTATTTCGTTTACAAATTAGAACCTTAAATTAATTCTCATTTGCGTGATATTAACTTACGCGGAGGGTGTCCTGAATTTTGTGTAAACGGGTTTATTAATAGTTCATCATCCGGTCTTCAAACTGAATGTTAAACCGATTTAAAGCTGCTTTCCAGTCATGTAAGGGCATGGTCCACTTTTTACTGATGTACTAGCTCAAACCTGATCTGACAGTTACCGAATTTTCAGAGTGACTGTCAGGTTAGATTTGGTTCAAGTTTTTTTCGTCCCAAATCAGTTTCCCACTGAGCAATGTTTCCATCGGCGTTCTGCC
>VGGU01000101.1 GCA_016868475.1 Bacteroidota bacterium | reverse complement strand
GGATCGTTCGACACCGCAACCAGACGCCCCGGATAGTCCCCCGCCGCCGCGGGATGGAACGTCACCACAAACTGACGACTCTCCCCCTCAGCCAAGGTGAACGAACCGCCGAAATCGACCCCGTAAGCCCCGCCCTCGGCGTAAACCTCTTCCACCACCAGGTCCGACATCCCGATGTTGGTCAGGGTAAAGGCCTGCGAAGACTCCTCACCCGCCAAGAGCGTCCCATAGTCATGGGACGACGGCGCAATCACCAACTCCGGTGCCGTCATCACCCCGACACCTACCAGGCCCCCGCCCACCACCGGACGGTACGGATCGTCCGACTCCACCTCATACCGCCCCGCATAATCCCCCACCCGGCCCGGATTGAAGTAGAACAGCACATCGACCGCCTCACCACCCTGCAAAGTCACCTGACCCACCGGCTCGCGAGGCGTCCGGCCCGACAACAGAACTTGCGTAAACCCGTTCGCCGTCCAGACTTCAGGACCCTCCAGATAGGTCGCCTCAGCCGCGATCTCAAGACCCGCCGAAACGTCCCAGTAGCGGAACCCAAAACCCTCGCCGGCCCGGAACCCGTCCACACCTTCCGTCTCCACGTCGTCCCCAAAAGCCGGAAGACCGAGACGACCGCCCTCCGCCTCGACAATTACCGCGCCCGCGCAAAGACCGCCCGGTGTGAAGACCCCCACCTCGTCGCCCGCCTGAAGCGAAGAACCGTCCAGAAACGCCTCCTCCACCAGAAGACTATGGTTGTCGCCCGTCTGAACATACCCGAAATGCTCACCCTCCGCAGGACTGAGCCGACGCAAAGAACGCAAAGACAGCGCCGCAAAACCGTTCGCGCTGTAACGCCCCACACCCTCGCCGTAAGACGGCTCGGCAAGATACTCCCGACCCGAAGCCATATCCCACAGCCGCCAGAGCAATGCCTCGCCCGCCACAAACCCCTCCACCGCCTCGGTGTCGGCGTCGTCCCCCCACGCCGCCAGTCCGACCGGGAAACCGTCCCCACCGACCCGGCCATAGCCCGCGCAGAGCCCCGCACCGGTGAAGACCCCCACATAGTCGCCTTCCATTAGCGCGTTGCCCGCGATGGTCGCATCCGTCACCAGCAGGCTCATGTTGTTGT
>VGGU01000100.1 GCA_016868475.1 Bacteroidota bacterium | reverse complement strand
GGCATGTGAAAACCGAATTCAAGGATAACTTCGACCGACAATTGCAATTGAACCGTTTCATCAACTTCTATAACACCGTCAAACCACACAAGGCTTTGAATAATTCAACTCCTTATGAAATACTCTACCAATATTTTAATCAACCACTCTGTAAACAACCCTGAGATTTCTTACAAATGAAGTGTTCTGCTTTGATAACCAGCTTTATCGGATTTTGGCTGATTTGGCTGATGAACTCGTTTGGATTTCATTAGGACATCCAGGTACATCAGTTGAGAATAAATTGTCAGTTTTAACAGAATTTTACAGGGGGCAGTTTAAAGATCGAATTGAAAATCTCATGAATTATTGGCAAAGCCACGTTGATGTTGAAGTGACCGAATGGGGTGTTAAAAAGATGAAAACAAAGCGGGGTAGTTGTAATTTAGGCGCTAAACGTATCTGGTTGAATCTGGACTTGCTAAAAAGCCCTTCGAGTGCATGGAATATATGAGTTAGTTCATTTATTGGAGCGCCCAACGAACGTTTTCGGTTTTATATGGATAAATTCATGCCTAATTGGCGAGAGAGGCGGAATTTGCTTAACAAAATGCCACTTGCTTTTGAGACCTGGGGTTTTTAATCATAGATAGCAAACTTAAGGTTTTTGCAAAAGCCTTCAATTACTGCTTTGAGCCTGCCAATATTGATTTGATCTTTTAGTGGTTTATTGTTGGGATCTTGAACGCCAACTTAGTTACAGAAAAAATGAAACCATGATTCTTCTCTAGAGTCTGTTGACAATTAATATGAGATAATTACGCCAATTAATTGAATAGGTTGGCGAATGTTAAGAAAGATGCTGCGGGATGACCAGTGGGAACGGATTGAGCAGATGTTGCCGGGCAAAAAGACTGATCGGGGACACACGGCGGCGGACAACCGGTTGTTCGTGGAAGCGGTGCTGTGGATAGCCAGGACAGGTTCGCCGTGGCGGGACTTGCCAGACGAGTTTGGCTTTTGGAACAGCGCCTACAAGCGTTTTGCGCGTTGGTCGGATGCGGGAGTGTGGCAACGGGTGTTTGCGGAATTGTGCAAAGACGCTGATTTTGAGGAAATATTCATCGACAGCACCATTGTCCGTGCCCACCAGCATG
>VGGU01000099.1 GCA_016868475.1 Bacteroidota bacterium | reverse complement strand
CGGGAGAGCGACTGTGTTGGAAGTCAAGCGATCTGCCACGGGTTTTTGTCCCTGAGGATGGCGTTGAGGATGACGAGGAGCTTTCGCATGAGGGCGACGAGGGCGACCTTTGGCGGCTTTCCGGCGTCGCGGAGGCGGCGGTAGAAGGTCTTGAGGATGGGATTGTGGCGCGTGGCGGAGAGGGCCGCCATGTAGAGGGCGGCGCGGACCGGGGCCCGGCCGCCCCAGACGGCGCGGCGCCCGCGTAGCGTGCCGCTGTCACGGTTGAGGGGCGCGACGCCGACCAGGGCGGCGATTTTTTTGCGGTCGAGAGCGCCGAGTTCGGGAAGTTCGGCGATGAGGGTCCTGGCGGTGGCGGGGCCGATGCCGGGGACGGAGGTCAACAGGTTCTCGGTTTCGCGCCAGAACGGCATGCCGCGAATGGACTCATCAAGCTCGGTCTCGATCTCGGTGAGCTCGGCCTGCAGGGTCGTGAGGTGAGCATCGATGCGCTTGGCGATGCGTCGGTTGGCGGTGCGCCGACGATTGCTCTCGGCGACGATCATCTCGACGACCTGGCGGCGGCGGGCGACGGTTTCGGCGAGGTCCCGCGCAGCCTCGTCGGGGAGCGGCCTGATCTCCGGCTTGACCGCCTCGGCGAAACGGGCGATCGCCAGGGCATCGAGGCGATCGGTCTTGGCCAGGACACCGGTCGCGCGCGCGAAGTCCCGCACCTGCCGGGGATTGACCACGACCACTGGTAGCCCTGCCCCGGCCAGCGCCGCGGCCACCACCTGTTCGTAGCCCCCGGTGGCCTCCAGCACGACCAGGGCCGGCGCCTGCGCCATCAGGCGCCCAACCAGGCATTCCAGGCCTTCGCCGTCGCGCGCGACGGCGAAGGCCTCATCGGACGGGCGGAGGTGAACGTCCAGCCGGTCCTTGGCGACATCGATGCCAACGAAGATCTGTTCCATGACCCTTCCTTGCAAATGCGGGCTCGCATGGCGGCCCAAGCGACTGTTCGGGTTCGACGGAACATCGGGCGGGGAACCGCGCTCTCCCGCGGTCTTCATAACCAGAGGGTGTTCGGTCTCCCGCCCGGATCCGACGCCGTCATCATAGCGCCGTCGGCGCTTCGATGAATTCAAGATACAAGGG
>VGGU01000098.1 GCA_016868475.1 Bacteroidota bacterium | reverse complement strand
TGAGGGATCCAAAGCACCGTTCCGGGATGTCTGGACCATCGAGAGCCTGAGCCTTTCCCTGCTTGGACAAACGGGCTGGAAGCTTAGCAAGAGCGAGGTTGGCCGCATCCTTCGAGCAGAAGAGATTCGCCCGCATCGGATGCGCCTTTGGCTGCACAGCCCCGATCCCGACTTCTGGAACAAGGCCCGTGCAATCTGCCAGATCTATCTGCACCCGCCGGAGGGCGCCACGGTGATCTGTGTCGACGAGAAGACCTCTATCCAGGCGTTGGAGCGGGTCCACCCCACGCGCTGGCCGGGCAAGAACGCGACGGGGAAGTTTGAGTTCGAGTATGAACGCCACGGCACGCAGGCGCTGATTGCAGCCTTCGAGCCCCAGACCGGTAAGGTCTTCGGAAGTGTCGGGCCGACGAGAACGGCGGAAGACATCGTGGCCTTCATGGACGCGGTCGCTGAGCGCTACCCGGACGGGAACGTCTACGTCATCTGGGACAACCTCAATACCCACAAGGGGGAGCGGTGGACCGAGTTCAACCTGCGACATGGCGGGCGGTTCCACTTCGTCTACACCCCCATACATGCCTCTTGGCTCAATCAGGTCGAGATCTGGTTCGGCATCCTCTCCAGGCGAATCCTTCGATATGGCGAATTCCGGTCGCAAGCGGACCTGCGAGAGCGCATCCTCGGCTTCGTTGAGCATTGGAACACCTGGGAAGCCCATCCGTTCAACTGGACCTTCCGCGGCACCCGGCGCAAGATGGGGAAGCGCAAGGCTTCCTGATACTCGCCAGGTCACGGGGCCGCGATCAGCCAAGAGCGCTCTGGCCATTAGCAATGGGAAAGTATCGGGCAGAGGACTTCCACCGCGACGCGGTCCAGGCCCTTTTTAGCAAGGAGCCTACGCTCGCGCATCTGCGCGTGCGCCGCAGGGCTGACCTCCTGACAATCGAGTCCGGGAGCGCCGACCGCCCTGTCCCCCACGCCCGCTGCCGGCGGGTCTCCGTCCAGTACTGGCGACTGGAAATGGCTACCCACATGGGACGCTGGGAGCCAACACCGTTTCGCGGCCCGCTCAACGATGTCGTCAGCATGCTCGTAAGCGATTTCGGCTGGGTCCTCGACCCTACCGAAAACCCGGAACGAACTTCGGAGACGTCGTACTAG
>VGGU01000097.1 GCA_016868475.1 Bacteroidota bacterium | reverse complement strand
AGCACGGGCCAATCGCATTGGTTGACGATCAACTTCCGGTAGTGTTTATAGCCACCAGGGATAGCTATTTTGAGAAAGTAATCAGCAATATGCAGGAGGTTAAAGCAAGAAAAGGTAAAGTGATTGCTGTGATATCGGAGGGAGACCAAACACCTGTTACCCTAAGTGAATCTATTATCACCGTCCCTGTTTGTGACGAAATGCTGGCCCCTTTATTAACCGTTGTTCCCTTGCAGTTGCTTGCTTATTATATTGGGGTAGAAAGAGGATGCGATGTGGATAAACCACGAAACCTGGCCAAGTCTGTAACGGTGGAATAACACTTATCAATACCCAATGAATAAGATCAACAAACAACCCCTATCTTCCTTGGGCTTTGGATTTATTAACCCAGCGTTTATTCCCAAAGGAAAAGATGAATATTATTTGCGCAATAAGCAACATAGGTCAAAAACGCAGTACCGTAAACTAACGGATAAAGAAATTCAAACACTGGTTGGTAATAATAATAACGCAGATAACTGGAGCAATCTTGAAGTGGCATCCCCCTTTGACCCAACACTTATTAAACGCTGCAGTTTTTTTGGAAAAATACGAATAGGCAAGCTGGAACCATTCATTCACGAGTTTAATGATTTACGAAAACCTGTAGGCATTTATAACAGTACCATCATTAGTTGTGATATTGGAGACCATGTAGTAATTGATCAGGTTAGATTTATGAGTCACATTATTACGGGTAATAATGTGATATTGGTCAATATCAAGGAACTATCGAGTACCGACCATGCTAAATTTGGAAATGGAGTTGTAAAAGTTGGAGAAGATCCTTCCGTAAGGATTTGGATGGAGTTAGCAAATGAAAATGGAGGAAGGAAGGTATTGCCCTTTAATGGCATGCTGCCCGGCGATGCTTGGATTTGGTCAAAATACAGAGATAATACCTGCCTGCTGGAAAAACTACAGGAATTTACCGATAATAAGTTTGATCGGAAAAGGGGTTATTATGCGAAAATCGGAGATCGAACGGTTATTAAAAATTGCGACATCATCAAAGATGCTTGGATCGGAACCGATGCTTATATCAAGGGCGCTAACAAACTAAAGAACATTACGATTCTATCCTCAACAGCGGCTTCTACACAAATTGGGGAAGGATGTGAAATGGTAAATGGAATAGTAGGA
>VGGU01000096.1 GCA_016868475.1 Bacteroidota bacterium | reverse complement strand
TGACCTGACCGGGTTTTCTTGAGCCAGGCTGATTGAGATAATCAGTTTGGAAAGGAACCCAAGACGATGCCCAGGAAACGACATAGCGCTGAACAGATCGTCACGAAGCTGCGGCAGATCGAAGTGTTGGTGGCGCAAGGCCGGACCATCGGCCAAGCCTGCAAAGAGGCCGAGATCACCGAGCAGAGTTATTACCGCTGGCGCAACGAGTACGGCGGCCTCGAGATCGAGCAGGCTAAGCGGTTCAAGGAGCTCGAGCGGGAGAATGCCCGGCTGAAGCGGCTGGTCGCGGACCTGTCGCTCGAGAAGCAGATTCTGAAGGATGTCGCCGAGGGAAACTTGTAGCGCCCGATCGGCGCCGGCAGGCGGTTGAGGCGATCCAACGGAAGTATCGAGTGTCGGAACGCCATGCTTGCCGGATCGTCAGTCAACCGCGGGGAACCCAGCGCTATATCCCCACGGTCCGGGCTGACGAGGATGTGCTGACCAGGGCCGTTGTCACCCTGGCGTCCGAATACGGGCGCTACGGCTACCGCCGGATAACTGCGTTGCTGCGGTCCGGCGGCTGGCAGGTGGGCAAGGACAGGGTTCAGCGCATCTGGCGCCGTGAGGGCTTGAAAGTACCCAAGAAGCAACGTCCGAGGGGGCGGCTGTGGCTGAACGACGGCTCGTGCGTCCGGCTGCGGCCTGAGCGGCCACGACACGTCTGGAGCTACGACTTCGTCTCGGCCCAGACGCACGACGGCAGGTCGGTAAGGCTTCTGACCCTGATCGACGAGTTCACTCGGGAGTGCCTAGCGATCCGGGTGGCACGTCGGATCAACGCCTTCGGCGTCATCGAGACGTTCGCCGATGCGATGCTGAGACACGGCATCCCTGCGCATATACGTTCAGACAATGGCCCGGAGATGACCGCGAGGGTCGTTCGGGACTGGCTCGCGCAGATAGGCTCGAAGACGCTGTTCATCGAGCCTGGCAGTCCTTGGGAGAACGGCTACTGCGAAAGCTTCAATGGCAAACTTAGAGACGAGCTGCTCAACGGAGAGATCTTCTACAGCCTGAAGGAAGCCCGGATCGTTATCGAGTTGTGGCGCAAGCACTACAACGAGAAACGGCCGCACTCGTCGCTCGGATATCGGCCGCCGGCACCGGCAACGTTCGGTCTGATCCAGTCACTCGAACCGGTCGTCGCGATGCAGTAATCTCTCACTCGGCTTGGTTCAAAAACTCGGTCAGGTCA
>VGGU01000095.1 GCA_016868475.1 Bacteroidota bacterium | reverse complement strand
TGAGGTGGCCCGGATTTGACAGACACCTTGAAACGGGGACAGGATTCCCCGAGGAGGTGTCCGATGGGTGCACGCAAGCAGTTTACGCCAGAGTTCAAACGGGAAGCCGTCCAGTTGCTAGAAAGCGGGAGCCGGCCGGGCTCCGAGATCGCCCGCGAACTCGGCATTGCCCGCAATCAACTCTATAAATGGCAGACCGAGCTCCGAGCACGTGGCGCCGGGGCATTCCCCGGTTCAGGCATGCGTAAGGAGCGCACGACGGAAATTGCCCGACTGAAGCGAGAGCTGGCGCGGGTCACCGAGGAGCGGGATATTTTAAAAAAAGCGGCGGCGTACTTCGCCAAGGATGTGCGGTGAAGTACGCGTTCATGCAGGCTCATCTTCAGGAGTTTCGGCTCGCCCGGATGTGTCGCGTGTTGGGGGTCAGCCGGAGCGGCTTCTATGCGTGGCAGGGACGCGAGCCGAGTGCCCGGGCACAGACCAACCAGCACCTCACCACGCGGATCCGTGTACTTCATCAGCAGACCCGGGAAGCGTATGGGGCCCGGAAGATGTGGCAGTTGCTGAACCGAGAAGGAATCCCGTGCGGACGGCATCGCGTCGCTCGGCTTCGCCGGCTGGCCGGGATCGTTGCCTTACGCCGTCGGCGCTATGTACGGACCGTGCAGGCCCGGCAGCAGGATGCGGCGGCCATCCCGAATCGCCTCAATCAACAGTTTGCCGTCTCGGCCAAGAATCGCGTCTGGGCGGCCGATTATACCTTCGTCCCAACCCGGACGGGCTGGCTCTACGTCGCGGTCATCCTCGATCTGTACTCCCGCCGCATTGTCGGCTGGGCGATGAGTCCCCGCCAAACCCTTACGGTCGTGGCGGACGCCTGGTGGATGGCCTGGCAACGCCGCCGGCCCGCTCCTGGACTCATCCATCACAGCGACCAAGGCAATCAGTACCGCGCGGGACTCTATCAGCAGCTCCTCGCACACCGGGGCGTGGTGGCAAGCATGAGTCGCAAAGGCAATTGCTACGATAACGCCCCGGTAGAAAGCTTCTTCAGTTCCTTGAAGAACGAACTGACTCGGCACCGACACTTCCAGCATCACGCGGAAGCTCGGTATGCGATTGCTGAATATATTGAGGTGTTCTATAACCGGCAGCGCCTGCATCAGGCGCTGGGCTATCGGAGTCCGGAAGAGTTCGAACGGCGGGAGAGTGAGGCCTAATCACCGTGTCTGTTTTTTCGGGGCCACCTCA
>VGGU01000094.1 GCA_016868475.1 Bacteroidota bacterium | reverse complement strand
GGCCGGTTGGCTGCGCACGGCCGTGTACATCGACGGCACCGCCGACCCGTACTGGACGCACCAGTTTGCCAAGAGCGGGCCGGTGTCGCGGGTTGGCCGCGTCATGCCGTGCATCACCAAGGTCGCAGTGCACTCGGCGGCTGGCGTGCCGCTTTTGGTGGAAACACACGCCGGCGCAGTGTCGCTGCGCAGGCGGCTGGTGCCGATGCTGCAAACGCTGTCGGCCGCCGTGGGCCCGCAGGCGTCGCTGAACCGGATGACGGTCGTGGACAGCGAGGCCGGTTCCGAGGCGACGCTGCGCGCGATGCACGAGCAGACGACGGTGATTTTCATCACGGTGCTCAAAGGGCAATCGCTCAAGGCGGCCGAGGTGATGTACCCCGGCCCGTGGCAGCCGTACCGCGAATGCGACGAAGTGCGCGAGGTGACGCTGCTGCTGTACCCAAAGGGCGAGATGGCCGGGCTGCTGTGGCGCGGCGTGCAACTGCGCCGAAAAGGCGGTCGCGTAGAGCGGCAAACGCAGTTCATCACCACCGCCGTCATCGAAGAACTCGACGCCGTCGGCGTGGCCGACCAATACCTGCAGCGGTGGCCTGAACAGGAGCAGCAATTCCGCGAAGGCCGCCAAGACGGCCTGCACCACAGCTTTGGCTACGGCGGCGGCAACGTCCAGCACCTGGCCTTGGTCCCCAAGCAGGAAAAAGCCACGGCCGCGGTCGCTCGCGCCAAGGCCGCGCTTGCCAAGGCCGAAGCCGTCGAGGCAGCGGTCCAGCAGACCGACGACGCCGAAGCCTCGCGGCCGACCGCGGTGGCGTTGGCGGCGAAGCAAACCAAAGAAGCAAAGGCAACGCTCGCGAAAAAAGAAGCGAAGCAGGCGCAGTTGCAGAGCATGCCGACCACGATTTGGCAGCGGGACCTGCACCGCGACAGCGTGATGACGTGCCTCAAGCTGATGATGCTGACCCTGGCCGAATACGTGCTGCGCGAGTATTTCGGCCAAGCGGGGATGCAGTGGCGTGGCTTCGTGGAGTCGCTGACCGCGCTGCCGGTGACGATGACGACCACGCGCACCACGCGCACCTACACGCTGGGCACCAACCCCCGGCAGCCGCAACTGACGCCCGTGCTGGTCAAGGCGGCGGCGGAGATTACCCGGCGCAATCTCAGCCATGGAGGACGGCAGCTGATTTTTCAGGTGGCTGGGGCGGCGCCGCCGGTTCCAAACGCAGGATCGGCTTGATCCCTGGGGCCG
>VGGU01000093.1 GCA_016868475.1 Bacteroidota bacterium | reverse complement strand
GGGCGCCTCGAAAAACCCGTCCCCATGAGAAAATAGCGTCACCGCCCACATAGCCTCAAAGTCCCATGATCAAAGAAAGCCTATTTGCCGCAGAAGAACGTGAAGCCAAGTTGGATAAGCTGGGTGACATCCTGCAAGTATTGGAAAAGCACGTCGACTTCAAAGCCTTGTCACAGGCCATTGATCAAGCGGCACCGCGTCCGAGTCAAGAAAAAGGCGGTCGCCCGCCGTACCCAACCGAGCTTATGGTCAGAGTGATCGTGTTGCAGCAACTGTACAATCTCAGCGACGAGCAGATGGAGTTTCAACTGCTGGATCGGCTGAGCTTCCAGCGTTTTGCGGGCTTGCGACACAGCAGCCAGATTCCAGATCGCACGACCTTGTGGACCTTTAAAGAGCGACTGATCAAGGCCGATGCCAGCGACAGCTTATTCGACGCCGTCAACCGGGAACTGGACAAACACGGCTACATCGCGCGTTGTGGGCAAATCATCGATGCCACGCTGGTTCCCGCGCCTCGGCAGCAGCTCGATAAGGACGAGAAAGCGTTGATCAAACAGGATGCCATGCCCATCGACTGGACACCCGCGCAACGTCGGCAGAAAGACATCGACGCCTCCTGGACCAAAAAACACGGCAAGTCGCACCATGGCTACAAGTTAACCACCAGCGTCGACAAGCGTTACAAGCTGATTCGCAAACTCAAAGTCAGCACCGCCAGCGAACACGACACCCATCATCTGGAAGATGTATTGGACAGTGGCAACACCAGTCGCGATGTCTATGCCGACAAGGGTTACGTGGATGGCGCACGCGAAGCCCGACTTCAAGACCAAGGCTGGCGCATGCGAATTCAGCACAAAGCGCCCAAAGGCAAAGCGCAATCGGACTGTCAGCAACGACGCAATCAACGAATTGCCAAAAGTCGTGCTCGTGTCGAGCACGTTTATGCCAGCCTGCAACAGATGGGCGGTAAGGGCTTACGCTGCATCGGACTGGATCGAGCCTTATTACAGCTCAACCTGAAGGCCGCCACCTATAACTTGCGCCGCTTGTGCAGCCTGAAAACGGGCGGCGTGGCTCCGGCTTTTGCCTGCTAGCACAGGCGAAGTCCGCCTGAAGCGCTAATCAATGGCTCTTCAGGATCAAAAAACCGCTTCAGGCGGGTGAAAAATAGCCGGTTTTCCAATGCCATTTAAGGATTGGCGACCTTTACGGTGGATTGTTGGTCGTTTGGGCGGTTTTTCGAGGTGCCC
>VGGU01000092.1 GCA_016868475.1 Bacteroidota bacterium | reverse complement strand
GCGCGTTGCTCCGCTGCACGCCCCATGCCCTGCCGACGCGCGCAGCAAACATCGGCGCATGCTGCCCCACGCGAAGGACAGCAGCGAGAATGCGTGGCGCGCGAACGAGCAGCGCCATCGATGCGCACCTCGTATGCGACCAGGCTGACATTCTTCGTGCAGTGCGTTCCCATGCATCCACGGATGCCCGTCCGCACAGCACGCGATCTGCGTGCTCCGCAGCGGCGATACCCGATGCGAGCGCCCAGCCAATCCCCTCGCCTGTGAAGGGCTCGACATAGCCGAATGCATCGCCCGAAGCGATGATCCGCCCATCCGTTGCGGCTGCACGCCGCCGAGTCAGTCGAGGCGTGCCAGTCCACGCCGAGCGAATCACGCGCTCGCGGTCGCGGATCCGCCGGTCGAGCCACTGCATCGCCAGCGCCGCAGGACCTCCTGCTGCACGCACGACGGCAGGCTCCGCTGCGGCAGCCACATCAACGATGCCGCCGCCGAGCGGGACGGCGCCGATGTAGCCGCCCTTGCGAACACACATGAGCAGCTCACCCGCACGGATGTCGATCGCTTCGTGTGCAAGTGAAGCGCCGAATCCGATCCGCGAGCGAGGCAGCGTTCTCCAACGAAGACGATCGGACGAACGCACTGATGATCCGCCGATCCCATCCGCAGCGATGACGAGGCGGGCGTTCAATTGCTGCGTCACTCCTCCTCTGCGGAGCGTCACGACGCCTGATGGCTGCGCTTCGGCGACGACCCCCGTCATCACACTTGCGCCGGCCGCTGCGGCCACATGGAGCAGTTCCGAATCGAGGCGGGCGCGAGGGAGTGCAACACCACTGCGCTGCCACTGCGTGAGTGATCCACAGCAGTCCATGTGCACGGTGTGCAGTTGCTCTCCATGCGCAGCGATTGCGGACACCCCAAGCGCGTGCAGTCGCTCGATTGCCAGCGGCGAGAGACAGCAGCCGCAGACTTTCGGGCGAGGATGTTCGCTTCGGTCGACGATCAGCGTTCGAAGCCCGTGCCGTGCCGCCGTGATCGCTGCTGCCGCGCCCGCAGGCCCACCACCGATGACCACGAGATCCCACGAGGGTGAACACGCGTTCACATCACGCGCGTGGACTCTCTGACGCGGTGCGTTCACTGCGTCACCCCAGGTGTCCGTCTCCACCACATCACCCAGCGATGCGGCCATGCAGCGCGCAGGACTGCCCCCTGAAGTCCGGCTCGCTCACCGAGCAGCCGCGCTTCATTCTGAGTGAACGCCCCACGCACGCTCAAGGCC
>VGGU01000091.1 GCA_016868475.1 Bacteroidota bacterium | reverse complement strand
CCCCCGCCTCTTGCATCAGCTTGGATTCTCGGTCCAGAGACCGCGCAAACGCCTTGCGAGAGCGGACGCTGATGCCCAGGCGGCCTGGCTGCGCGACCGCCTGCCCGGGATAAAAAAAAAGCGGCTGAGGCCCGCGGCGTCGTCATATTCGAGGATGAGGCCAGCTTCTGGCTCGACGGAACCCTCCACCAGACCTGGTCCAAGGTCGGCGTCCAGCCCAGGGTAGATACTTTCGGCTTGCGGAAGACGGCCCACGTGTTCGGGGCCGTCAGCCTGGATGAGGCACACTTCACGTACCAGTTCTCGGAAGTCTTCAACGGCCACACCTTCCATCAGTTCCTGGAGCGTCTGGTCGCGGCCCATGCACCGCGCAAGATCTTCCTCATCGTTGACAACGGCCCCTGCCACTGGCTCGACGAAGCCGGCAAGGAGTGGCTGGCGGCGAATCCGGACAAGATCGAGATCCACCGCCTGCCTCCCTACTCGCCAGAGTTCAACCCGACCGAGGGCGTCTGGAAGGCCACCAGGAAGATGGCGACCCACAACCGGTTCTATCGGACCGTTGAGGAGAGGGACGGCGCCCTGACGGCCACGTTCGAGAAGTTCCGGTCCTGCCCTGAACTCATCTCGCCGCAGGTGGCACGGTTTCGGTAGGGCCGATTTCGGCTCGAGGTGACCGTGGCCCTGGCTTTGGGCCAGGGCCTGTTTCAAGGGTCTCTCGGGACTGGCGTCAAGCCGCTACCGCGCTCGGCCCCGGGAGCGCTCTTTCTGTTGGGCTTGACGTCACGAGCAGCCACTCGGCCTGGGCTGCGGTGCGCGGCGGGAAGGCCGAGTGTCGCGCACGCAGACGGGCAACTCGGCGTCACGTGACGCCGGCTGGCGCCCGCGTGTGAAGATATTTGTGATTCCCCCGCCGGCGGGGATGGCGGGTAAAGTTTGATGTGAATTCCCCGCCGGCGTTGAGAATATCTCTCAATAAGCCCCTGAATGTGTCGCAGTGTAAATTCCGACCTTAAGTTAACCGGTTCCGCCGTCAGTAACCCTTCACACAGCCGGGCGCGTGTCGCAGCACTCGCGACGCATGGGAGTCTGGTTGCGGATGAGCGAGGAGAGCCTCCCCGGGGCGATCAAACGTGGCTGAACGTCAAGGTCGCAGCAATCAGTCCCGGGGTCAATCTTGAACTGGCGACCTTGACGCCGATCGCGTAAACCATGGAACAAGGGCCCGACCGAAGGGAGGGCCCCACCGGCCCTCAACAGCACACAGGCAAATGATCGCCGGCCAACGTGAAGCTGT
>VGGU01000090.1 GCA_016868475.1 Bacteroidota bacterium | reverse complement strand
TCAGCTGACATTTCTTACCTCGATTCTATTCTGTTTAGCTTCTTTAAGTTTCCTTTCTCTTACACGTAATTTATCTTCAATTCTATTAAAAAGAAAATCTTCGGGAGTCAAGTAATATAAAGAGCTGTGAAGCCGTTTATTATTATAATAATCAATATAAGAGGAAATCTGCTTACGTGCATCATCAAGATTAAGAAGAGAAGATTTCATTAAACAGTCTTGATGAATAGTTCTATGATAACGTTCAATTTTACCATTGCTCTGAGGATATGCTACCGATGTTCGAATATGCTGAAGTCCAACCAGTTTCAGATATTCAGCAAAATCTTTAGAAATAAACTGAGGGCCATTATCTGAGATAATTCTTGGCTTAAAGCCGGAATATTTTTCTAAAGCTCTCTGCAGTGTTAACTGAACATCAAACTGCTGCATACTCCGTCTTAACTCGTGATGAACAATATAACGGCAGTAACCATCGATAACAGAAATAAGAAATAGAAATGTACCGTGATAATTAACATACTTTATATCAGCATGCCAATGCTGATGAGGGACTACCGGTTGATCAAAACCGTGACCTTTAGCAGATCGTTTAACTTTATTCCAGCGGTTAAGTAACCCGGCTGTTCTAAGCACTCTGTAAGTCGTTGCAGGAGAAACAGCAACAATATTATCATCAATCATCATATAAGTAAGCCGTCTGTAACCCTCTGAGGGATGTTTTTTAGCATAATTGATAATGGCTTCTTTCTCCCACCCAAGACACCAATGCCCTCTGGGTGTTTTTCCATTATGGTTATTATCAATTCCCTTTCTTTCATTCCAAGAATAATATTTACTGGAACTTATGCCTATAAGGCGAATCATTCCTTTAAGGGGAATATCAACCTTTGGTCTAATCAGATTTACAAACTCCACAACATTATCTCTGATATCCGGTTCAACCCACTGCTTGGTCATATCTCCCCATCTATATTTTTTTTTATTTCTATGTTTTCTTTAAGGAGTATTGCAATTGCCTCATCGCGATCCCTTAGTTTCGTTTCGAGTTTTTCAATCTTTCTCTGCTCTAATGAACTTTGTTTATTGGTAGAAGCTTTTGGTTGAAAAATATCCTTTGCTCCTTCAAAGAGTTTTTTCTTCCAATTGTAAATATCATTAACGTGTACGTTGTATTTTTCAGCAAGTTGGCTGATAGGAATATTGTTTTCAAGAAGTTCTCTAAGAATAAGAACTTTCTGATCAGAAGAATAATGTCTTCTCTCTCTTTTTGGTGTTTCGTTCATAAGAATTTCCTTTCTCCCTGAACACAACCTCAAGTCGGATGGATCCAGGTAAGTTTTTACATTA
>VGGU01000089.1 GCA_016868475.1 Bacteroidota bacterium | reverse complement strand
ACGCTGTGTGCGCGTCTTGGTGATGATGCCGTCCTGCGCTGTGGGCTGGTGGAGGACCATCGTCCACGGCGTGCCTCGCGCTGGCTCCCCGTGCTTCGACATGGCTTCGATTCCCGTGCCACAGCGCTGGCGTTGCGTGCGCGTGTCGTGCAGGCGTGGCGGCCATCGCTGCTGCTGCCGCGCGCCGAAGCGGCATCGGTGGCGCTGGGCAGCGGGGGTTCGGTCCGCTGGCGCGGCGACTGCCATGCGGTGCGTTCATGGCATGGTCCGGAACGCATCACGCCACCATGGACCGCGACCGCTGCGCTGGCACCCGATGACGGCGGCGACTTCTGGCGTGCGCAGTGCGACGATGGACGGTGGCTCTGGCTTCGCAGGACACGCGACGGATGGAGCGTGCTCGGCATCTGGAGTTGAACGCATGTCCGCGACGCACGCCGAGTTGGATGTGATGAGCAACTTCTCCTTCCTTGAAGGGGGAAGCCACCCGGAAGAATTGGTCGCCTGTGCCGCGGAACTCGGCTATGAATCGATCGCCATTGCCGATCGCTGCACGCTTGCGGGCGCAGTGCGTGCGCATGTGGCTGCGCGTGCGCACGGCATCGGACTCTGCATCGGTGCGCGTCTTGATCTCTGGACAGGTGCGCCGCCCGCGCACCGCTGCGAGGGTCGCGCTGCCGAGGCGCACACGATCGAGATCGCGGCATTTGCCACAGACCGCGCGTCCTATGCCGGACTCTGCCGCGCCATCACGGCTGGTCGGCGACATGAGCGCAGTGATGCCGATGGCGTCACGATCCGCACAGACTGGCATCTTTCGCTCCACACGTTTCTCGAGCATGCGGCGGGACTTGAGCTGCTCATCCTCCCGCCGCGCGACCTGACGCTGCTTTCGCAGTCCACGTTGGAAACGGTGCGCGGGATCGCGTCCCGCGCACGAGGTCGTGTCTCGCTTGCCGTCGTGCGCGCCGGCGAAGCGGAGGAGCACACTCGCCTTCGCATGTGCCTGTCACTTGCTCAGGCGTGCGGCATTCCTGCGGCCGCAACGCAAGGCGTGCGTTTCCACGTGCCCCAGCGGCGTCCGCTGCATGAGGTACTGACCGCCATCCGTCTTGGGACAACGGTCGCCGCGGTCGGTCTCGAATCGCTGCCCAATGCGGAGCGGCACCTGCGTTCGCCCGAAGTCCTGTCTGAACGATGGCGCGACATGCCATGCGCACTCGCACATGCGCGTGCCGTTGCAGACCGCTGCCGCGGATTCAGCCTCGCGGAACTCCGCTACGCCTATCCGCGCGAGTGCAGCGGTGGCGAACCGTCGTCGGTCCGTCTGCGGCGGTTGGCGGAGCGGGGTGTCCACGAGCGGTACCCGC
>VGGU01000088.1 GCA_016868475.1 Bacteroidota bacterium | reverse complement strand
GTATAAGTTATTTACGGGAGGGGTTGTGATTGGCCAGATACACTCCTGTCAAAATCAGTAATAAACATCCAACCTCCAGATTGGTGATTGCTTCATTATCCAAAAAGCCCCAAAAAAGAGCCACAAAAGGAATTCCGTAGGTAACTAAAGAGGCAAAAAGTCCTCCGGATAATTGCACCAAAGAATAAAACAAGATTGTTGCCACTGTACTTCCTAATACACCCAATGCGGATGTTGCGATAATGGCTTCCTGTATAGCCGGGTTAGTAAAATCAAGAGAAAAGAAATCCAGTTGCCAAAGAAGTATGGATGTGGGGATGATCATAAAGGCAATTGAAACCATGGCCAGGTTTACAGGATTGATTTCTTTTAACCGGTGGCTGACCATATTTACATTAACGCCATAGAGTAGGGTGCCCACTACCGGCAGCAATAAATAACTCAAATTGTCAAAGCTGATTTCACGCTGGCCAGTAAACACCGGCATCAGGGTAAGTAGCACCAGCCCAATAAAGCCAATGAAAAGCCCAACCATTTTTTGTACAGCAATGCGATCTCCATAAAACAATAACCCA
The DNA here is from genome assembly GCA_016868475.1 of Bacteroidota bacterium. Lineage (GTDB taxonomy): Bacteria > Bacteroidota > Bacteroidia > Chitinophagales > Chitinophagaceae > JJ008. The sequence continues at coordinate 902 of VGGU01000088.1, read as the reverse complement.
ATCAATACTACACAAATAGGTGTTAAAGAGTTGAGGATCCCTCCCAAGGAACCATCTATGCGGGTCAGTGCAATGGCAAATAAAAAGGCAGGCAATAAATTCCCAATAACGGCACTGAGTGCAACTAGGGGAAGCCTATTGGTTTCTATTTTTTTTAGTTGAAACAGTGAAAACGGCAAACAAACCAATGCAGCCATAAAGATGCGGAGTGAAGCAATTTGGGCACCTGTGAGTGTAGCCGTGCTATCCTTCATTAATTTGAATGAACTGCCCCAGATCAGGCATAAGAAGATAAAAAGTAACCAACTGATTAATTTCTTAGACATAGGCCGCAAAGTTCTGTAAATTTGCTAAGATCGCATTAACCGAATTCAATAAATATTCCGTGCAACAATTTTCCTATCAGATTCGACTTCCGCAGTTTGAAGGTCCTTTTGATCTTTTATTGTTTTTTATTGAGCGGGACGAACTGGACATTTATAATATTCCCATCACCCGTATTACTAACGACTTTTTGGACTATATCCATCAACAAGAGAATTTGAATGTGGAACTCAGCAGTGAGTTTATTCTATTTATTTCCACCTTGATGCGGATTAAGGCTAAAATGTTGCTACCACGTAAAGAACTGGACGAACAAGGAAATGAAATTGATCCACGCGATGAGTTGGTCAATAAAATTTTGGAGTACAAAAGATTTAAGGAAGCTTCTGCGCAAATGGCCGAAATGGAAGCCAATAGGATGTTGATGATAAAGCGTGGAAATATCCAACGAGAATTAGCTGCCATAGGAGAGGAGGCCGGCGAGGGTACGGAAATCACTCAGTTGACCCTTTTTAAATTGATGAAGGCTTTTGAAAAAGCCATGCAGAAATATAGCGACCGTGTCAATAAGCCTGTAC
>VGGU01000087.1 GCA_016868475.1 Bacteroidota bacterium | reverse complement strand
TATGCCACTAACACCTGCATTACGTCAACAGTTTTTGTTACGGCCGGATATTACCTATTTGAATTTTGGTTCATTTGGCGCTTGCCCACGTCCTGTTTTTGAACAATATCAGCAATTTCAATTAGCACTAGAACAAGAGCCCGTGCAATTTATTACTGAAACGGGCCCTCAGTATCTGAAAACATCACGTGTGGCGCTATCCGCCTATATCAATGTGGATGCAGATGATTTAGTGTATGTGGTAAATCCTTCTCATGCCGTAAATATTGTTGCAAAAAGTTTAACCTTACAACCTGGCGATGAAGTGCTCACTACGTCGCTGGAATATGGTGCCTGTGATAGAACCTGGGAATTTTATTGTAGCAAGGTGGGGGCACACTATGTAAAACAACCTATATCATTACCCTTGGTTTCTGCAGAAGATTTTGTTGAGCAGTTTTTTAAAGGAGTTACTCCCAGAACCAAACTTATTTTTTTAAGTCACATCACCAGTAGCACGGCTCTTCGTCTTCCTGTTGAATTAATAATACAAGAAGCGAAAAAAAGAGGGTTGCTCACTTTTGTTGACGGGGCACATGCGCCAGGACAAATCCCACTTGATCTCAAAGCGCTAGATGTGGATTTTTATACCGGCGCTTGTCATAAGTGGATGATGACGCCTAAGGGTAGCAGTTTCCTTTTTGCAAAAAAAGAAATGCAATCCCTATTGGAACCATTGGTGGTAAGTTGGGGTTATAAAAGTGATCATCCCTCTCACTCCGCTTTTTTGGATTATCACCAAACACAGGGCACCAGAGATTTTTCTGCCTTTTTATGTATCCCTGCAGCATTGACATTCATGAAAGAAAATCATTGGGATCAGGTATCGGCTGCTTGCAGAGCGCTTGTTCTTGAAAATGCCCCTCGGTTCTGTGAATTACTAAACACAAGCCCGCTAGCTCCACTAAACGATCAATTCATTCTTCAATTGTGTAGTTTCAAATTGCCAACAACAGATGCAGAACGAGTAAAAGCTCTCTTGTTTAATCAATTTCATATTGAAATACCCGTGATGCGGCACGGTGCAGACGTTTATATACGTTATTCCATTCAGGCATTTAATTCGCAGGAGGATCTTGATAAACTATACCAAGCATTAACAGCCATAAAAGATCAATTTTAGAAGGAGCAGTTGATTTTGTGGCATGTATCACTGCCGTAACAACTTAGGAAAACAAGGCGATGCAAATGATAGCGACGGCTGCACTAATTGCTCAAGAATTCTTCATAAAGCACCCTTATCGTCTCTCGAATAATTAGCGGATAATCTTCTTTATAAGACTCCTTGCTACCATTACAAATGATGATCATTCCATTTTTGGTAATTGGGTCAAAGAACAGTGCACTATTTAATCCATAGGCAGAACCGGTATGACCGGTTAATGTAATCCCAGGGATTAATTTATTAGTTTTCCAAAGAGCTAAGCCATATTGATCAATTCCATCTACAGAAA
>VGGU01000086.1 GCA_016868475.1 Bacteroidota bacterium | reverse complement strand
TGCAAAGTATTGGCCTACCTGATAACAGGTATCCTGACTTTCGCCATTGATAGGCATATAGGGACTGCATTCCCCAAAACCAATAAGGCCCGAATCAGTCTCTAATTTAACTACAACATTAAGGGCATCTGTATCTACGCCTAATGAAGTAATAAAAGGTTCCTTGAGTGGAATCTTTAGTTTATAGAGACTGATTCGGCAAATCCTCATTTAGCAAGCGTCAATTCGTTAATCAAGTGTGGAGCACCACCTAATTTATCTATACACCATAACACATAACGAATATCCACACAAATGGTACGATTTAAATCCTTATCAAAAGCCAGTTTGTGACTAAGTGCTTCGTAATTGCCGTCAAAAGCCAAGCCAATTAGTTCGCCTTTGTTGTTTATTACTGGCGAACCGGAATTACCCCCAGTAATATCGTTGGTGGTGATAAATCCAATCACCAGGTCTTTACGAGAAGGGTCCACATATTGACCAAAATCTTTTTTCTTTAATAACTCCACCTGTTTTGCAGGTAAATCAAATTCATAATCACCGGCTTTATATTTTTCCAGCAGACCTCTTGATGTAGTAACAAAATCGTAGTTGACTGCATCGCGTGGCTGATAACTTTTTACGTTTCCATAACTAACCCGCATTGTAAAAGTGGCATCCGGATACATTTTTTTAGCCTTTATAGTATCCATTTCAATTATCCCTTTTAAATAAAGTCTACCAAACTCAGCATTCTTGGCATTGAATTGCTGTGAAAACGTCCCATACTTTGAATTATAGTTGGTAATAAATGTGCTGGCATAAGCAAAAGCAGGATCCGCTTGCAAGGTTGCCGCATCTGGTTGTGCAATAAAGGCCGCCCAACGTGCATCGTCAAAGATGATGGTTTTGGCAAACACCTCTGCAGCGTAGCGACGATAGGTTTCATCCTCTTCAAGACTACCGTATTGGTGTGCTAGCGTAGGAAAAAAGGTAGCAGGGTGTTGTTGTTTATCAACTTGCTGGAAATACATTTTAGTAACGGCACCTAGAATCTTTTGATCCGATACTTTGTTTTCGTGTTCTAAAAATGCTTTGCGACCTTGATTAACCGCATCCGTTGCCTTCAATAGGTCTGTTGCCGGAGTGCCCGAACGGGTTAGTGCAGCTTCTAATTGTAGTAAGGAGCTTGCAAATGCAATGAGTGGTGAACCTAAAATTCCCTCGCGCATAAACATTTGATGTTTGGTATAAGGTCTCCAGGCATCATAAGCCTTACCCCAATCAGCAAATAAATTTTCATAAGTGGGTTTACCCTTGGCCCATTGATTGAATTTTTCTTCGTCTTTCTTTTTTTGTCCTACCACATCATACTTGAGCAGTTGTTTGGTTTCGCCATCAAAAAATTTCCAATAGTTGGCAATACTAGCGTAAGAGGAAGCCAACTGTAATTTTACAGCCGGATCATTCTTCATCTCTTCAAACATATACTTTAACCTAACATCTCTTAATCCAACCAG
>VGGU01000085.1 GCA_016868475.1 Bacteroidota bacterium | reverse complement strand
GGCTACGACTAGAGTGTTTTCCTATTGCCACCGTTGGAACGTAAGAAACAAAAAGCGCACTTCGAGGTAACGGCCAACCGCCTCTGTAATCAGTGTCACTCTAGGTAATGAAGTCAACTCAGATGAAGTTATGTTTTTGCTCCCAATTTGGGGGCAAAAATCCAGTAAATCGTAATCTAGATGAAGATTAGCCACAGGCAATATCCTCCTGAATATAAACGATAGTAGCCGTGGCAGTTTTGAAGCATGAACGCTAAAAAAATGAATCTGAAATCAGACTGGAAAAGAAAAAGCTGTGCTGACCGATAGGGAAGCACCAGTGAGCGTCAGCTCACTTCCATCATGTAGCATCTACGGTTAAATCTGACCGTAAAAAGCATTACCCCCAATGGAAAGTTGCGTCCAAAATCCATCGAAAGTGGTTTGTCGGTAAAACCGACTAAAGGTGCTACGGGTTTGAGTCATCCAATGATAAATACCTGGGTAAGACAGGAGAAAATCATGAAACCAAGCACACACAAGACCTATGGCATTATGCGTTCCTATCGAATGAGCCATTCATTAGCCCACAGCCTTTATGCCTCAGCCAGAAGCCGAAACTTATCGGAAAGCGAATTTGTCAGAATGATATTGATGGATGCTGACCTCAGGGTTTATTGAATACCAAATTATTTTCTATAAATGGCATTTGTATTGGTGGAATAAGTCTTGGGGGTATAAATGGGGGTATATAGCGATTGCCACATTTAAACAATTCAGCAATTAAAGGTATTTTAGGATGCGTTGTGGTAGTGGCCGCACCATTGTTAATGATGAAAACGAATCCGGTAACGTTACCGGTGCTCTTTAACTATTATCTAAACGTTTGATGGACAACACTGAGATTTGACGATTACATGTCAAACACAGCGACTACCCGGGGCGAAAAAATAAGACACAGCCTGTGGATAAGTGTTCAGCGCGGGACGTATGGCAAATTTGAATTAAATCGGGTTAAACTATAAACTCGATTTTTTAATATATTAACCGTTCGTGCTGAGTTTTTCGGTTCGGCACAGAATAGTCCAAGGCGCGGGAAGAGTTATCTTTCCAGAGTACGAGTCCATAAAACTTCTTCAGGTGCCGGCAATGAACAGTTCATTTGGACAAGCGCGGATAGGTGCATATTCTGGCTCAATCTGAACAGCCATTCTGAATTAATTTGAACACCGATTCTGAAAGCATTTGAACAGTGATTCTAGTTTGAAGCTGAACACTTTTCCGGCCTTTTCCGGAATGGGTGTTCAACTTGCCAGAATCGGTGTTCAAGTTACCAGAATGAAATCTAACGCATTGTTTCTTAAACCCGAGTACCTTTTCCGTTATTTGCGGAAAGGGTATGTCAGCCAAGAGAATTACGATGCATTAATTAAGAGAAGTCCTCAGGGCGCATCGAAAAACCCACCCATGTTAAAATAGCATATCTACATAGCCGCTAGATTGATGCACACCACCATGATCAAAGAAAGCCTATTTGCCGCCGAAGAACGTGAAGCCAAACTCGATATGTTGGGCGACATTCTGCAAGTAATGGAAAAGCACGTGGACTTTGCGACCAT
>VGGU01000084.1 GCA_016868475.1 Bacteroidota bacterium | reverse complement strand
GCTCTCGCAGGAGCTATGGCAGTGGCCATCACGAAGCGGCGCAGGGTTATAACCCGCGCGGCTTTGAAACCCGCGAGGCATAAAGAACCAAAAAGAACACAAAAGAAGGGTACTTGGCAAAATTTTGGGAATTTTTCATCAAATCCCCCTGGGTAGCGCCGGTCTGCCCTTGTGAAATGCGCTAGATGGAACTTGGAAGATGCGGAGTTGTAGAAACTGTACCGGGTCTGCGGCGTCAACAGTGTACTCCTGCTCTCATCCGTGTGTGTTTAAGGCGGGAAAGGGGTGGGCGCCGACACGGCTCAGGGACGAACAAACGAAGTTCCTGCAAGGAGCAAAAAGAAGGAGTCGGCAGCGCGTGCGGATCTCCGCCCGGCGGAGTCCGCCGCAGATCCGCGGTGGTGAATGGCATCTAGTGCGTGCCGGGATTGTGCTCCGGGGTGACTTTGCGGTAATATGTGCTCTTGTAGATCCGAAAGGTACGAAGAAGCGGGTAATTCAGAGTGATAGCGAGGAGAGCGCTGACGGCCATGCTGCGGTGGTGCGCACCGCGGGTGCCCCGCGAGATGCCGCCTTGGTGGATGCCTTTGACAGTTCCTCAGTTTCCGACAGTGGTGGTCAAGGCCAGGCAGCATCGCGGGCGCATGGAGGCCGCGGTTCTGGGAAGCGTGGGCGCGGGCACCCCGGTGCGATGCGCCCCATGTCTCGTGGCGGTGGCGGCGGTGTTATCGAGGGGGATGCTGCGGCTCCTGCGGTGGAGGATGATGCTGTAGAAAGCGTGGTTGTTGCGGATAGTGGTGGTGCTAGTGGTGGAGCAGCTGAGACACTTCGCGTGAACATTGATACTGTTGCTGCTGCAGCTGCTGCGGGCGCCCCGGGGATTGCATTGACTGGCACTGCAGCTGCAGCTGGTCTTGGGTACAGGTATCCCAAGGGTATCGCACCAATTCCATACGCACTGGGACTAAACCAGCGCGCTCGCGGTGCTGACGAGAAGTATATTATCAAGCGGGATGGTGCTGGCAAAGTTTTGTTTGTGCCTATTGTAAAATCGGAGGAGTGGATTGCGCGCAACGCAAAACTGAAGGCCCCGTTACCCGTGCCCGCAGATTTTTCTAAGCTTGTGACAATGAACGTTCCCGCATTGATGTTTGAATCCAAAGAGGCGTGTTTTGATTGGAGCATCGAGTTCTTTGAGCAGCAGAAGCGTCCTATTAGTTGGGGGAACAAATCGCGCGACGTTGGTGACTTCACTTGTATGAAAGGTCTTACTCAGGGGAGTGGTCAGAGGGCAACGCTTAAGGGTGGTTGCCCATTTTATGGAAAGTACGGTTCTGTGGTAATTGATGGGTACCGGTACTATATGCTGACGGAGATCTTCGTTGGTCACAGCTGTGACTCAACAAGCGCAGAATTTTTAAGTGCCTCCAAGACTGTCTTTTCAGGGACATCCCAACTTGATGAAAATGCGCGGATTAAATTGTTTCTGTACGTTGATGTGGTGGGCATCAAATTTAATGGCAGGGCGGTCAAGCGGTTTCTGAAGCGCCACACTAGCTACACGGTGTTTACAAGGGCTGGCATTCATTCAGTGTTGGCAC
>VGGU01000083.1 GCA_016868475.1 Bacteroidota bacterium | reverse complement strand
GCACCCATTAAAAGGCACCTTGTCAAGAGAAAAAGTTATCCTGTAACGAGGTAACAGCATTTTTAACTACCTCGAATCGAGAAAGACATGTTATCTGGACAAGCCCCGAGGTTGCCATCTGCACCATTGCCGGATTTTCTACCGGTTTGGATTTCAGTAAGCAATGCTTTACTGTACCATGCACCCATCAGGATCAAGGTTTTCGATTTTCATCGCACTCGTGAAAATGAGCAGAGGATCGAACTCCTCAAGAATCTACAATCCCTCTTCTCTGCTCGTTTTCACGAGTCACCCCTGTCCGCTACTGCGGACCCAGAAAACGACCGGTTCCAGGCCGTGTCCAAGAGAAAAAGACAACTCTCATGGTTGCGGGTGCCAGCATTTCAGTGGCTCACGGCGTGGTCAGTAAAGATGTAACGCTCGGATCAAAAAGCGGGGTGGAACGAGTCTCCAATCAATGTTGGTGGTTAAGACCAGCAAAAAAACGGGTTCCCCGTTCCAGCCCATGACTTAAGAGAACATTTTATCCTCCTGGTAAGGAACATGATCTTTCATGATGTAGTAAGCTGCCCGAGCCAACTTATGGGCCAATGCGTTATGGGCCACCTTGGTATTGGTCTGGCGCAACTTGCGCTCATAGAATCTCCGGCAGGTCTCGTTGGTCCGCCGGGCATGTTCAGCCGCTTCCGAGAAGGCCCAGGCCAGGTATTTATTGCCGTTTTTGATATTGCCCCGTCCCTTGATCTTGCCATTACTGGTCCACTGGCTACTGACTTTCCGACAGTAGGAAGCATAGTTGCCCACTTCCCGGAACCGGAGGATAGGACCGGTCTCCAGCAGAATCATCATCCCCAGAATGTCTCCCACTCCGGGCAAGGTCACCAACAGCATGAAAACGCCTTCCCGGCGGAGGTGCTTCAGCCCCCAACGTTCGATTTTGTCGATCTGCCGGGTCAGACAATCGATCACTTCTTTGCTCGTTGTGCCCGCCAACAAAAGCGCCTCTTCTTTGCTCAAACACGGAGAAATCAGATCCGCCGTCAATCGCTTAATGTCTCCGGTCCTGACCTTTACGGCACAGTTCCGATGAATGATATGCTGGAGACTCACGATCAGGGCACTTCGAACCCGGACCAGATGCGCCCGTTTCCTCAGAACATCCCGCAAAGAGCGGACTTGTCTCGGGTAAATGTAGCCCTCCTTCAGGATTCCAAGGCTCAGAAGCTCCGCCAACCAGAAGGCGTCATGCTTATCGTTCAAATGCTTCAGACCATTGTATTGCTGGTTGGCCACAGGATGAGACAGATGAACCCGATACTGTTCTTCTTGAAGCATATCCACCAACCAGTACCAATTGAACGTCGATTCCACTACAATCCCTTTCAACTCGGCTTTATAAGGTTCGAGAAAATTCCGAATGAGCTCGGGATTGTTTGGCAGCTTTCGATCAATGAGATGATTCCGCTTCTCATCCGTGATCCCGATAACGGTGTTGCTTGAATGCAAATCCATTCCACAGTACAATTCCATACGGCACCTCCTGGGCTAAGATTGAGATTCTTTCCCTGAAGCATATCAGATTTGTTTCTGCTTCGCTTCAAGGAGGTGCCTTTTAATCATTATCAATGTTAA
>VGGU01000082.1 GCA_016868475.1 Bacteroidota bacterium | reverse complement strand
CCCTCTGTGCCAACAATAGGTGAGACACTCCGACCCCCGAAATTAGTGTAGAGGGCGGGGAAGGAGTCCCCTGAGAAATGCGGTCCCCAACCCCGATCATGAAGAGCATGAACAACGTCCCTCATAACGGCCAAAGTGAGAGCGCCGACAGCGCGCTCGAACGCGGCAGACCGCGTAGCGTGCCACTTGGTCTCGCGAACGGGAGTGTGCCCAAGGCTGGATACGCCCAGGCGCAGGATCCGGAGGTGCCCGAGAAGGCGACGCGGCGGCGATTCACGGCCGAGTACAAGGCGCGCATCGTGCGGGAAGCCGATGTTTGCACTGAGCCTGGCCAGATCGGCGCCTTGCTGCGCCGGGAAGGCTTGTACTCGTCCCATCTCACGGAATGGCGCCGCCTGCGTGACGAGGGCGGCCTTGCCGGCCTGTCGCAGAAGCGCGGCCGCAAGGCGAAGCACGACCCAAAAGAGCTCGAGAACGCCAAGCTACAGCGCGAGGTGGAGCGCCTCGCCGAACGCCTGCGCAAGGCGGAGGCCATCATTGCCGCCCAAAAAAAGATCGCCGAGATCCTGGGCGAGACACTGCCGGAGGTGGAGTGATGGCGATCGCGCAGGATCTTTCCCAGGTGGTCGGCGTCCTGCCGGCCTGCACCGGGCTGGGCATTCCCCGGGCGACGTTCTACCGCCACACGTCCGAGCGGCCGGCAGAGGTGAAGAAGGCGCGGCCACGGCCCGCCAGGGCCCTGCAAGAGGACGAGCGCCAGGCCATCCTCGCGGTCCTGGACAGCGAACGGTTCGCAGACAAGGCGCCGGCCGAGATCTACGCCACGCTTCTCGATGAGGGGACCTACCTCTGCTCGCGCCGGACGATGTACCGCATCCTGGCCAAATCCGGCGAGGTCCGGGAGCGGCGGGACCAGCTGCGGCACCCCGAGTACAAGAAGCCCGAACTGCTGGCCACCGGACCGAATCAGGTCTGGTCCTGGGACATCACGAAGCTTCTGGGACCCGCGAAGTGGACCTATTACTACCTCTACGTCATCCTCGACATCTACAGCCGGTACGTCGTCGGCTGGATGATCGCCACCTGCGAATCCAAGGCCTTGGCCACGAAGCTGATCGCCGAGACCTGCCGGAAACAGGGCATCGTGCCGGGCCAGCTCACGATCCATGCCGATCGCGGATCCTCGATGGCGTCGAAGCCCGTCGCCTTCCTCCTGGCCGATCTCGGCGTGACCAAGACGCACAGCCGGCCGCATGTCTCGGATGACAACCCCTACTCGGAATCCCAGTTCAAGACTTTGAAGTACCGGCCCAACTTCCCCGCGCGGTTCGGTTCGATCGAGGATGGACGGGCTTTCTGCCAGGACTTCTTCCCCTGGTACAACCAGGAGCACCGCCATTCCGGGATCGGCTTGCTGACACCCGCCGACCTCCATCACGGCCGGGCTGATGCCGTCATCGCCCAACGCCAGGCCGTTCTGGCCCGGGCCTATGCCGCCCACCCCGAGCGGTTCGTCAAATCCCATCCCGTACACCCGCCCGCCCCAGAGGCCGCGTGGATCAACCCGCCAGCGCAGCCGACGCCGAGCGAGAAGTCGCTACAGTAATTGCGCGAACCGAGTGTCTCAAAGTCGTTGACAACTTCCG
>VGGU01000081.1 GCA_016868475.1 Bacteroidota bacterium | reverse complement strand
AAAGTCCAGATCCATTAATAAAGTAAGTATTTGGAACAATGCATGTGACTACCTGACCCGCATTGATGGTACCTGATTGTAAAGTAGTGCCACCAAAAATTTCAACAGTATAAGTTGTTGTTACATCTGAAGTAATATAAAGAGTCATGACAACACCAGTTCCGCTGCCAGCCATTGATACATGGTATGAATAAGGTATCCAGAATTCTTTACCCTTGTTGCTAAAATCTTGTGCCTCTAGTTTGAATTGAAAGAAAAAGAGGAGTGCAAGTCCAATTAGAAACTTATAATAACGAGGCATGAAGTGATTTAGTTAGAATTTAGCTAAGTTACTCAGATTCAGTAAGCTATTGATCGGCTTTAATGGGAATGAGCAGTAATTAAACGTCTTAAAAAACAAAATCTTATATTAGAAAGCCATTTAACAAAGAAGTTTAATGAATTGAAGATGTCACTTACTTCATTTTTTTGTTAAGATAAAGTGTATACATTATTGTATATCAATTGTTTTTATTTATCTTTTTTTTACAAGTGATTGGAAGTCGATTATAAGCATGCGGATTAGCTAATATATCGTCGGCATCGTACCCAGTGTTAGAAATCATGGTTTTTACTTGCTCAATATCGGTTCGATCAGTTAAATATTTTACCCGAGCTTCTCCCTTTCGGTAGTTAACCACAAACTCTTGGACCCCATTCAATCGCTTAACCTGATATTCCAGTCGATTTTTACATTGAATACATAGGGCCTGAGGTATTTTAATTGTTGTGGTTACAAGGGGTTTAACCTGAGCAATCCCTACCTTAGAAACTAAAAGAAACAATATTAATATCCGCATAAACTTATGTTTTAAGGCATCCAAGTAGATGGACTCTCTCTCCACTTCTCAAGCAATTGTAATTGATCAATACTGATAAGTCCAGTAGAGGCGGCTAATGTAATCAAAGTGGAATAATCAGTGAGACTAGTATAATTGATATTTCTTTTTGCAAAATGTTCGGTGGCAATTGGGAATCCATAATTAAAAATAGAGACCATTCCCACAACCTCTAGCCCCTTCTCCATCAAGGCGTCAACAGCTTGCAAGCTGCTTTTACCAGTGGAAACCAAGTCCTCAATCACCAATACTTTTTGCCCGGGCTCATACTCCCCTTCAATCTGATTTCCCAATCCATGTTCTTTGGGTTTTGGACGAACGTAAATGAAAGGTAGCTTGAGCTGATCTGCAGCCATTGCACCCCAAGGAATACCTGCAGTAGCCACTCCGGCAAGAAGCGCTGCTGATTCGTATTTTTCAAAAATAATATTACATAGCTCAGATTTAATATAATCTCTGACATAGGGAAAAGAAAGTATCTTTCGATTATCGCAGTAAATTGGACTTTTCCACCCGCTTGCCCAAGTATAGGGTTGTGTGGGGTTGAGTTGAACGGCTTTAACTTGTAAAAGTTTTTCAGCAATCAAAGTGGCATCTTGCATTGTTCAAAAATAAGAAATTGCTGAAGCAAAGTCATTAATTTTAACTTCTAATGAGTAAGAAAATACTGGCTGGCGGAGGCGTTGTGGTCAATGAGAACAATCAAGTGCTTTTTATTTTTCGAAGAAAAAAATGGGACCTCCCAAAAGGAAAGTTAGATCCTGAGGAAAACATTAAATCCTGCG
>VGGU01000080.1 GCA_016868475.1 Bacteroidota bacterium | reverse complement strand
CAGGCGGCCAACTTGGTACGATCGTTTCATCAAATTACTATAAGAATGATATTAAATCATTGGGCGACGACCAAGTTGAAGATGTTGTTATGAATCTGCGTCCTGTCAGCTTTAAATACAACGGCGATGACCAACATCAACATTTTGGATTAATTGCTGAAGAAGTTGCTGAAGTAGTTAAAGACAAACCAGATCTTGCAGAGCTAGTCGTTAAACGTAACGATAAGCCACATACCGTTGGTTATCATTTACTTCCAACACTTTTGCTTAAGCATGTACAAAAGCAACAAGCACTTCTGGATAGCCATGCACAAGAAATTGCAGAACTTAAAGCATTACTCAACACAAAAACAAATGCTTAAATAAATCGTAGTTTACCAACCAAAAGGGAACGACTTGTAGGTCGTTCCCTTTTTTCTTTATAAAAATTGCTGGGTTGAAGAACCTGATTAACACCATTATTGCTTAACAATTGCTTAATACAGGACTTTGTAAGTTAAGGCATTATAGACACCAAAGATCCGATCAGATCTATACATTTTGAAAGCTTTAAATCACGACACTCTTCCCTAATACGTCTAATAGCCTCTTCAGTATTTTTGAGTCGATGTTTTCGACGTTTTAATTGGGCAATTCCGTATGCAAGTAAAACAGACATTGAGTGTTTATGTTGAGTAGTAAGCTTTCTCGATTGGCAATCACCAAGCCCAAGCATTTGTTTTGTTGTCCTATACTTCTTTTCGGAAGCCCAACGTTTTTTGTAATTTTTAACATGAGTGCGCGGCTCAGCTTTATACGTTGAGACCAGAAACACAAAGCTTTCTTCATCGTGTTTATCGATGCGTCGCTCTATGGTGATCCATAACAAAAGCCCGTGCCACTCGACCTTAATAGTTCTAGCCATGCGTCTCTTTGAAGGCTTCATACCTGGAACCTGAAGCAGCTGTGACAGCTTGATTGCGTTGCCTTGATATATCACAATGCGGTTGCTATGGATTCTAACCTCAGCTGGTATGTTGTTTTTTGTGCACCAGGTTAATATTTCAACCGTAGCATAATGACCATCAGCAACTAGAATGATCTTTTGATTAGGGAAAGCCATTGCTACATCGTTGTAAAACCGCTTTACGAAATCGAATTTTGTGAGGAACCGTTCTTTACAGAGTTTTGTGATATAGGTTGCGAAAAGATAGCCACAGCCTATTGGAATTTCAGTTTTACCATCTGAAAGTAAGCCTGTAATGAGCCTATAGCCATGAATTTCTGCTCTTGAACCAGGATCAAAAAAAAGGCCACTACCCTGGGCAAGTGCAGCATAAATTTTCTTGATTAACGTCTCATCAATACTCAAATAGAGTGTTCTTTTGTTTGCGAATAATGATTTGGCCATGCTTTGCAACAGCAATAGAGTTTGATCAGTTGATGGTAAGATCTTAGATATGGCTTTGCCCGACAGACCAATCGATTTACCCATACCTTCGAAGGTCTTTTTTGAAGTGGACAAAATGAGAGCTGTTGAGTAGCTTAGATTCGTGCTTTTGATAAGCATGAGGCATCTCCTTCCTTTTGTTTTGCTCTTAAGGAAGGTGCCTCTTTTCAGAGATATAGTCCAGATCGGATCTTTAGTTAACTTTTACAAAGTCCTGTGAAAAAGTTAATACTCATTGTTACCA
>VGGU01000079.1 GCA_016868475.1 Bacteroidota bacterium | reverse complement strand
GAAGCAAAAGTAAAGGGTCAAATTGAAGACGAGCAAACAGGTATGGCAATTGTACGTCGTGCATTGGAAGAGCCTGTTCGTATTCTTACTGCCAATGCGGGAATAGACGGATCCATAGTTGTACAAAGAATTAAAGACGGAAAAGGTGATTTTGGATTCAATGCTCGCACCGAAACCTATGAAAATATGTTCAAGGCGGGTGTTATTGATCCTACTAAAGTAAGTCGTGTAGCGTTAGAGAATGCCGCATCAATTGCCGCCATGCTCCTGACTACGGAATGCGTGGTAGCTGATAAACCTAAAAAAGAAGAGCCACATGCCCACCCAGCTCCTGATATGGGGGGTATGGGAGGCTATTAATAGCTACCGTAGCGCTTCAAAATCAACTCAGAGTCCCGTTTCTAAGCAAAACGGGACTTTTTTTGTCCATTTCTGTGCTAATGGAATATAAAAATTCTTACTTTTAAGCCGTAAGCTTTGGAATACATATCCTTGCCTGACAATCTATTATTAATACAAACCACTCCACATGCGCAATTTTTACTCGAACTTGCTCATCTTATTGTTTGCTGGCCTATTCAGCCTTCCTGCTTTTTCTCAAGGACAATACTGGACTTCACGTCCTAGTAAAGAAGGCATTGTAACACACAAAGCTGTTGCAAGGCAATCATTCCCTAAGGAATTCAAATTATTTGATTTGAATCTAACGCCGTTGCGTCAACAACTGCTTTCAATTGTTGGAGATAATCCTCAACGCAGAACTGCTGTAATTACCGTTCCAAATGCTATTGGCAAGTTGGAACAATTTGAAGTTGTGGAGGCCTCCAATTTTGAACCTGCTCTTCAGCGTCGTTTTCCCAACATTCGTGCGTTTTCCGGAAAGGGTATTGAAGATCCCGCTGCTTTGCTTAAAATAAGCATTTCCCAAGAAGGGATTCAGACCATTGTATTCCGTGCAGATGCATCCAATGAATACGTGGAAAAATATGCTCAGGACGGAAACACCTATGCCGTGTTCCAAGCTAACCGCCGTAAAGGTGATTTGCCCTGGCTTTGCTCAACACCTGACCAACAATTGGCCTTAGGCGTTAACCGCCAAGTATACTTGCAACGTATTGAGTCAAACACAGGGGAGTTAAAGACCATGCGTTTGGCGCAATCTGTTACAGCGGAATACTCTAACTATTTTGGTGCCACCAGTGCTGCTCAAGTAAATCTGGTATTAGCTGCTGTTAATGCAACAATGACTCGTACCAATGGTTGTTATGAAAAAGATTTAGCTCTCCATTTAAATCTTATTGCAAATACAACCAGCGTTTTCTATTATGACCCAGCAACCGATCCTTATTCTCCTCCTGCTCAAATGAATCTATGGAATAACCAATTGCAGGCAACGCTGACTGCAGTGATTGGAGAGTCTAACTATGATATCGGACACTTATTTGGTGCTTCAGGCGGTGGCGGTAATGCTGGTTGCATAGGTTGCGTTTGTGTAGATGGATCTAAAGGACGTGGAATCACTTCTCCTGCAGATGCCATTCCTCAGGGAGATAATTTTGACATTGACTATGTAGCGCATGAAGTTGGGCATCAGTTGGGTGCCAATCACACATTCTCCATGGGTATAGAGGCAGGAGGTGTAAACAATAAAGAAGTTGGTTCAGGTATTACCATCATGGGTTATGCCGGGATTACATTAC
>VGGU01000078.1 GCA_016868475.1 Bacteroidota bacterium | reverse complement strand
GCTCGGCGACGACCGATTCCTTGGGGCGGTGCTGGTTGTCGTGGCGATCACGGGGGCTGTCACATGGCGCCTGCGCCGCGGACGGGTGGGGGCGGAAGAGCGCGAGGGGCCTTTTCATGGCGACGCTCTTCTTGGCAGGGTTGCGCTTGATGAGCGCGAGCGCATGACGACAAACCAGAGCGAAGTTCTCGTGAGGGTGTTCGAGGAGGCGGGCGGCGACGGGCTCGCGCGCACGGAGCAGATGCTCGAGGAGATCGCGAAGCTCGGGGTGTGAGGGCCGAGCGGCGTGGAGCAGGAGGCCGCGGCCGTCCGCGACCGGCCACGGCCAGGGGCGAGGGCGCTGCCGGTGAGACAAGACCCAGGAAATAGAGCCAGAAGCGCGTCTCGCGGTGCTGGCGCAGCGCGTGCATGGAGGCGAGCTCGATGCTCGCCCAGGCCATTCACGTACCGGCACGACCCGGCGCCCACGCGCACGGGGCCCACGCGCACGGCGCCCACGCGCACGGGGCCCACGCGCACGGCGCCCACGCGCACGGGGCTCACTGCGCGCGGGCGCGCCCGGACGGGTACGCGCGGCGCAGGCCCGAGGAGACGGTGCTCCACCGCGTGGTACAGCGGTCGTGGCCGCGCTTCCGCGAGCGCTGCGACGAGGTGCCCGGAGGCGGACTGCCGCGCTTCGTGAGGCGCGAGGTCGAGGGGTACCTGCGCTGCGGGCTGCTCGAGCACGGGTGCGTGCGGGTCGCGTGCACGCGTTGCGGCGAGGAGCTCGCGGTGGCGTTCTCGTGCAAGGCGAGGGGCTTCTGCCCGTCGTGCGTGGCGCGGCGGATGTCGGACGCGGCGGCGCACTTGGTGGACGAGGTGCTGCCGGAGGCGCCGGTGCGGCAGTGGGTGTGCACGCTGCCGTGGGCGGTGCGGAAGGCTGCAGGGTACAAGCGTGCATTCTGCACCGAGCTCATCGAGGCGTTCACGGGGGTGCTGCTCGCGGAGCTGCGGCGTCGCGCGAAGGGGACCTTCGGGCTGCGGCGCGCGGGCGACGCGCACCCGGGGCTCGTCGTGTTCGTGCAGCGGAGCGACGGGGCTCTCCGCCTCAACGTGCACGTGCACGTGCTGGCGCTCGACGGCGTGTACGTGCGAGGCACCGGCGGAACGCTCGCGTTTCAGGCGCTCCCGCCGCCGACGCCGGCGGAGGTGAAGCGGGTGGCGGCGCGGATGCACGGGCGGCTCGCGCGCCTCTGCGCGAAGCATGGCGTGGCGGGGGTGGCGCAGAGCGAGGCGAGCCCGGGGAGTGAAGCGAGCGAGGGCGACGCAGAGACAGCGCTTCTCGTCTGCATCGACGCGGCGTCACGGGACGTGAGCCTCTTCGGGGAGCGGGCAGGGGAGCGGACGGAGAAGCGGCGCGTGGCGGTGCGTGCGCTCGAGGGGCGAGGCGCACGAGAGGCGTCGCCCTTCGTGGCGGAGCACGGCGGCGTGAACGTGCACGCGGGCGTGATGGTGCACGGCCGCGACCGTGCGGGGCTCGAGCGGCTATGCCGCTACGTGACGAGGCCGCCGATCGCGCTCGAGCGGCTGACGGAGCGAGACGACGGCTGCGTCGAGTATGCGTTCCGTAAGCCGTGGCGAGACGGGACGCGGGCGGTGGTGCTGACCGAGGAGGACTTCATGGCGCGGATCTGCGCGATGGTGCCGCCGCCGCGCTTCCATCTGACGCGGTACGCGGGGGTGCTGGCGCCGA
>VGGU01000077.1 GCA_016868475.1 Bacteroidota bacterium | reverse complement strand
AGGGCTGTCACTGGTTCAAGATTATCCTGGACAATGCCTCCATACACGGAAAGTCCATGCGCGAAGGCATCAAGGCCGTACTGGAGGAGTTGGCTACCCGGCCTGGATTCGAGACCCTCGATCCTGTTACGCTCAGTTTTTTATCGATACCCCCGTACTCGCCCGACTACAACCCGGCGGAGTACATCATCCATGCCGTACGGCAGCAGTCTCTTTATTTGGTACCTTACGATCAGCCCTCTCAAGGTGGTTTCTATTTACCTTTAATTAAAATCAGGGTATACTGCCATCTTATTCTCATTTAAACCATTTAATATAACGCAACGCGTATACTTCCATGTTAGAAAAATTTATCCAGAAAATGCCGTGTGCTTGCATCCTTCGTAGCCTGCTGGAACGCTGTCTCAATCCTGCGACACTCGATAAAATTTTTGCAGAGCATTCTGGTATGCAATATACCAGAACCTTGTTATTTTCAACGGTCTGCACTCTCATGTTTGACGTGGTATTGAAAGTCTACCCATCTGCGCTCAAGGCTTATCTTGAAAACCAAGAAAATATCCCGGTCAGTCAAGCCTCATTTTATAATAAACTCAATGGTATTGAACCGTCTGTCTGCCAGGCTCTGATTCGTACTACATCCAAGGATTTCATGGATGTTATGAAAGAATTCCCTGAAAAGCCAGAAATATTGCCTGGGTATTCCATCCGTATTCTTGATGGTAACTGTATTGAAGCCTCTGAAAAACGCCTCAAAGTTCTTCGTGATATTTCCTCTGCTCCACTCCCTGGTAAAAGCCTGGTCGTCTATGATCCTGACTCCTGTCTCATCCGGGATGTCTACCCTTGTCAGGATGGTCATGCCCAGGAACGATCCCTTCTTACAGATGTCCTGACCACCGTCGAAGCGCGTCAACTCTGGATTGCTGACCGCAATTTCTGCACCGTCAACTTCCTCTCGGGGATTAATCAACGTCAAGCCTTCTTCATTATAAGAAAACATGCCAATACTCCCACAACCTCTGTAGAAGAGAGAATTTTTAGAGGAGAAATCAACGGGAAAGATAAAATTTATGAGCAGTCCGTTCGGGTCGGTGAAGCCACTAAAGCTCGCTTGATTCGCATCGAATTGACACAAAAAACAAGCGACGGTGATACTTTCATCGAGATTCTCAGCAATCTCCCCCCGGACATCAGTGCGGCTACCATTGCCGAGTTGTATCGCAAACGCTGGAAAATCGAAACCGCTTTCCAGCATATCGAAAAAAACCTGAATTCAGAAATCAATACCCTAGCCTATCCCAAAGCAGCCCTCTTCAGTTTTAGCCTCGCTTTAGTTGCTTATAACATATTTTCCCTCATGCTCGCCGCTATGGATTCGGCCCATCCTGTTGCACCTCCTCCTGTAGAGGAAACTCTTCCTGAAACCAAAAAAGAGGAAATTAAACCGGTTTCAGAACAAATCTCACTATATTATCTTGCCCATGAAATCGCTGGTCCTTTAGCAACTTTGTTGGACTTTGAGGACGAGCTCGACTGGTCCTTCATTCCGGGACTCTCGACTCCGGCATTTGCCCAATGGCTACATCAGGTAGCCGCCCATATTCAATGGCAGAAGTTAAAGAAAAGTAAACCCCGCAGCCCCAAAAAGCCTCGTGTCAAGCCGGCCTACGACCGCTCCAAGCCGCATGCATCCACGTTTCGCCTGCTCCATGGCATCGAAAAGTCACCTTGAGAGGGCTGGTTAAATATCCCAATGCCGCCAGGGAATGGGGGTGGCAATA
>VGGU01000076.1 GCA_016868475.1 Bacteroidota bacterium | reverse complement strand
CTACTTCTGGTAAAACCCACTCCCATGGTGTGACGGGCGGTGTGTACAAGGCCCGGGAACGTATTCACCGCGACATGCTGATCCGCGATTACTAGCGATTCCGACTTCATGTAGTCGAGTTGCAGACTACAATCCGGACTACGATCGGCTTTCTGGGATTGGCTCCCCCTCGCGGGTTGGCAACCCTCTGTACCGACCATTGTATTACGTGTGAAGCCCTGGCCATAAGGGCCATGAGGACTTGACGTCATCCCCACCTTCCTCCGGTTTGTCACCGGCAGTCCCAATAAAGTGCCCAACTGAATGATGGCAATTATTGGCAAGGGTTGCGCTCGTTGCGGGACTTAACCCAACATCTCACGACACGAGCTGACGACAGCCATGCAGCACCTGTGTTAGCGTTCTCTTTCGAGCACCCATCCATCTCTGGAAAGTTCGCTACATGTCAAGGCCAGGTAAGGTTTTTCGCGTTGCATCGAATTAATCCACATAATCCACCGCTTGTGCGGGCCCCCGTCAATTCATTTGAGTTTTAATCTTGCGACCGTACTCCCCAGGCGGTCTACTTCTCGCGTTAGCTACGTTACTCATGGATTTTACTCCACCAACAACTAGTAGACATCGTTTAGGGCGTGGACTACCAGGGTATCTAATCCTGTTTGCTCCCCACGCTTTCGTGCATGAGCGTCAATATTATCCCAGGGGGCTGCCTTCGCCATTGGTATTCCTCCACATCTCTACGCATTTCACTGCTACACGTGGAATTCTACCCCCCTCTGACATATTCTAGCTTGAGAGTTTCAAACGCAGTTCCTAGGTTGAGCCCAGGGATTTCACATCTGACTTTTCAAGCCGCCTGCGCACGCTTTACGCCCAGTAATTCCGATTAACGCTCGCACCCTACGTATTACCGCGGCTGCTGGCACGTAGTTAGCCGGTGCTTCTTATCAAGGTACCGTCAACCTCATCCTATGTTAGAGGATAAGTTTTCTTCCCTTGCGAAAGAGCTTTACAACCCGAAGGCCTTCTTCACTCACGCGGAATGGCTGGATCAGGCTTGCGCCCATTGTCCAAAATTCCCCACTGCTGCCTCCCGTAGGAGTCTGGACCGTGTCTCAGTTCCAGTGTGGCTGGTCGTCCTCTCAGACCAGCTACTGATCGTCGCCTTGGTGGGCCTTTACCCCACCAACTAGCTAATCAGATATCGGCCGCTCCACTAACGCCAGGTCTTGCGATCCCCAGCTTTCCCCCGTAGGGCGTATGCGGTATTAGCCAATCTTTCGACTAGTTATCCCCCATTATTGGATACGTTCCGATATGTTACTCACCCGTTCGCCACTCGCCACCAGACCGAAGTCCGTGCTGCCGTTCGACTTGCATGTGTAAAGCATTCCGCCAGCGTTCAATCTGAGCCATGATCAAACTCTTCAGTTCAATTCACAACTATTACTTTTTTCCTCTTTCGAGGTGGTTATTTCGCTTTTGCTTTATTTATCTATTCAGATAAAGTACTCAAATTCATTTCAAGGTATGTGTTGCTATTGATAGCATCTGTACATACTTGTCATAAATCTAAGTGTAAGCACTTGTTTTTCTGAGTCCGAGCTTAATGACAATCAACTAAGCTTAGTTTGAATGTAAAAACACTCAACTAAGTTAGTTGCGATTAAGTCAGTTGCTCCATCCACAAGCACCCACACTTATCAGTTGTTATTTTGTTAAAGATCTCTTTATCCACTTAAAGTGCGTCACTTTAAGCTGCCTTCACTACCGCTTCTCGGTAACGAGGTGCGCATTATACAGCCATATTTAAAACCGTCAATCTTAAAT
>VGGU01000075.1 GCA_016868475.1 Bacteroidota bacterium | reverse complement strand
TTTTAACGCTTTTCGAACCGTAGGGCGAGAAAGTTTAAGACTGCGCGCAATTGAGCTGATGCTCTCGCCGCTCACAAAATGACGCCGTCTGATTTCGGCTATAAATTCCATCGATAACACCCAGGGTAGCTCCGGTAAAAAGACCGGATGATTGCACACTTTCGGGGTGGTAATTTTTCAATGTTGATTTCCCCGATTCCCTGGTAAGTTTTGCATGTTGATTAACAACCAAGTGGAACGATGCTTATCCGCCCATCGCTCAGAGCTGGCGGCGCAATTGGAATCGGATCATCCCATTTTTTGATTATCCCCCTGAAATCAGACGCATTATTTACACCACCAACGCGATTGAATCGGTGAACATGAGTTTGCGTAAAATAACCAAAAACAGAGGGGCATTTCCAAATGATGAGGCTGTCATGAAATTATTTTATCTAGCCTTAATGAATATCAGTAAAAAATGGACAATGCCATTACGCGACTGGAAAGCAGCTCTTAATCGGTTTACTATCCAGTTTGAAGACCGGATGCTTAACTAATAATTAAATCCCGTTTACACAAAATTCAGGACACCCTCCAATGTTGATTTACCCGATTCCTTGATCAGTTTTGCATGTTGATTAACAGCCATCGACCAACAATCGTAAGCGGCGCAACGGATGCTGTTTGGGAATCCGGTCTCCAGGCTGACATAGCTAAACCAGCTGTTTTGAATGGCATCGTGTCCGCTCATGGGGGCCTCTCCAATTTAGTTGCGTTATTTTACCTGTTTGGTGAGTCTATGTGCCTTGGTGAATGGGGCTTTTGGAGTTTTTCACCAGCCTGTTAAAGCATCCAAATTATCTTGAGAAACTTCGATAACAGGCCAATACGCCCCCCTGTATCAGTGCCGAAAACTCATACCGACAAAATAACCAAAATCATCCTGCTGCCTATTTAAGCCTACTCGAAAGCCACAATCTAAAACAAAATCATTATTAACACTCCACGCCAAACCTTGTTTCAGAGATGATTTATATGAATCATGCGCATCGATAATGCCTATGTATTCAACAAAACCATTAACAGTTTCAGTGAAATCAAAACCTAACCCGTTAGTATGTAAAAGCTCAACTGCTTGACGATTATATTGCTCATCATAAACAAGATCTAATTCAAACTGACCATTCAATGAGAAATATTTAAATTCAGTCGTATAAGGAAAAATCCATCCTCCCTCCCATTGCCCATGACTCATGTCATTTCCAGCAGGTATTTGAAAATAAGAAATTACCCCTAATCCATCAGAAGATTCGTCGTTACCAAAGAAATTCCATTTCAATCTTACCTGAACATCATCAAAGCCTCTTTGTTTTGAAAAACTATTAATATGCTCACTATATGCACTAAACACCCATTGCAAATCAATATCATCATAAATCCCCGCTTTAAGAGTAGTTTTAGCAACCGCATAAGTTTCGTTACTATCGATTTGATGTCTATTATATTCGTATTCTAAAATGCTTATTTCGGCTTGATAATGCCCAGCATCCACTGTAAAAGGACTTTCTGTTGTATCAGGCCTATCCATAGACATTTTCCTCATTTTTGATTGCGGTGTAGGATTAAAAATATCATAGCAAAATCCTTCATCGCAAAAGAATAACAAAAAAATCATCAACCAAGAGGGCGCATCGAAAAACCCACCCATGTTAAAATAGCATATCTACATAGCCGCTAGATTGATGCACACCACCATGATCAAAGAAAGCCTATTTGCCGCCGAAGAACGTGAAGCCAAACTCGATATGTTGGGCGACATTCTGCAAGTAATGGAAAAGCACGTGGACTTTGCGACCAT
>VGGU01000074.1 GCA_016868475.1 Bacteroidota bacterium | reverse complement strand
CTTGACCCGAGGAGAGCATTTTAAATGGCTGATAGACACGACCCCATTGTTTACGTTGATTACTCCAATCAAGTTGATCAAAAATCAGCATATACGAATCCCCTACTACCCTGATGGAGTCGCCTTCCGATTACCCTCATAGATTTTTCCTTCGATTTCATATTTATATTTTATATGTGGGTGATAAGTTATTCTGGTTTCGGATTGACCTGTATCATCATCATAACGGCTATCTCTGTATTCCTTTAAATGAACATCGTGAATGATGCCAGAGGCCGTGGGAAATTTAGACCGGACGATTGCCTTTTTACGTTTCAAATAATTAATGAAAAAAACCAGAGCGGCGCTAAATAGCATTGCAAATGATAAAAAGCTGTTTTCGTTCATGGAAATATATTTTTATTGTTTGAGCCTTAAAAAGGATTTTATAAAAATAGGGTTCTTTCCCGCCAGCCTGCTTTCTTCAAATAACTTCTACTGAAATGTATAAATAATTTTTTAAAGAATAAAAATTCAGTAGTCAAATTAAAAACTATTTTTCGGAATAAATATTCAATGGAACAGCATGATAGTTCAATTTCCACAGGATCAATAAATTAAATAGAATATTTGTCTTTGGTTTTATTAAATTGATTTTTAAAAGGTTCGTGTTTATTATATCTCCAATAACCAATTGCAGGTTTTAGAGCCAAACCTTCTTTCAATATTTGATAAATAAAATCTTATTTACTCCTCATCTTATATCCACATGTTTTGCAGATTGATGAATATTACCAAGTATGATTTTTCTAATCTTTTTCTCGCTTTGTATCGACTTATTATTTCCTGATATCAAATCGAGTTGAAATCCAACTTGGTTATCTTTTTCATAAACTGTTGGTTTTGGGAATGTTATGAAAATAATGGGGCTAATAATTGCACAATTTATGCACCTGTAATTACCCCGGCTGAGTAAGCATAAACACCCCCCCTTTATGGGATAATTTTTTTAATCTGATTGGCTTTGTTCATCAAAACCATGAGCTCGTCTTCGTTTGCTCCGGCAATAGCTTGTTGAAATTTTTGCAACTGGGTAATGTGTTCGTCCAATACGTCTAATACGTTTGCCTTGTTATGAATAAATATGGGCGCCCACATTGATGGGCTACTTTTTGCTAATCGAACCGTGCTTTCAAAACCACCTGAAGCCAAATCAAAAATGGCCGTTTCTTCTTTTTCTTTTTCCAGTATGGTGTTAGCCAGCGCAAAAGAGGTGATATGCGATACATGACTAATATAAGCTACGTGAAGATCGTGTTCAAGGGCGTTCATATAAACAATGCGCATTCCAATTGTTTCATACATTTTTTTCACCCACACAAATACTTCGGGGTTTGAATCGTTATGATTGCATAGTACCACCGCCCGATTTATAAAAGCATCACGAATAACTGAGCCTGGTCCGCTTTTTTCAGTTCCCCACATGGGGTGGGTTCCTATAAATCTTTCTCGCTTGGGGTGTTTTTCAATTGCGTCTAATATTGTTGATTTGGTTGAACCAAGATCAAGAACAATTTGTTTATTTACTCGATTCAATATTGTGGGTAAAATAGCAATGGTTTGATCTACGGGTATGGCAATAATAATAACATCTGCCGCTTCTATAGCGTCTCCCAGGCTGGCACCACTATCAATGATTTTTTGATCTAGCGCTATCTGTAAATGTTGGTGATTGTTGTCTACCCCTATGATTTCTGTGCAAAGATTTTCTGCGCGTAACCGAAGCGCCAGCGAGCCTCCCATTAACCCAATACCAATAATTGCTATTTTCTTTTGTGTGTTCATCTTAAATCTGCCCAATCAGCATTTTTTTAAA
>VGGU01000073.1 GCA_016868475.1 Bacteroidota bacterium | reverse complement strand
GCTTTTCCGATCTGTGCAATACCAAAAGGCAGTTTCATCCTTCCGGTTTTTTGCACGTTCAGAAAATTTACAAAAATTCCCTGTGCAGTCTCAGGACGCAAATACACTTTATTGTCCTGATCCTCCGACGAAACTGTGGACCCAAATTCTGTTGCAAACATCAAATTGAATTGACGGATATCCGTCCAATTACAAGTACCGCTTACTGCACAATTGATCTTTTTTTCTTCGATCAATTTTTTCAATCCTGCAAAATCATCTGCCCCCAATAATGCTTCCATGGCTTGGATCAATTGTTCGGCAGCTTGTTGATCTCCTGCAGCACGTAATTCCTCTGCAAACCCTTCTATTAAATGATCTACCCGATAACGTTTTTTACTGTCCCTGTTATCGATCATGGGATCATTAAAATTATCAACGTGACCGCTGGCCTTCCAGGTAGTTGGATGCATAAAAATAGCAGCATCGATCCCCACGATATTATCGCGGAGTTGAGTCATGCTTTTCCACCATTGGTCTTTAATATTCTTTTTTAATTCGCTGCCCATCTGGCCGTAATCATATACAGCCTGCAGTCCATCATAGATTTCACTACTGGGAAAAATAAATCCATACTCTTTGCAATGAGAGATAATTGCCTGAAAACGGTTATTGTCGTTAGCCATAGGCTGCAAATATAAACCGCAAAAGCTCAGCGAAGCTTTGAATTGTCCTGATGGCGGCTGGCGTCCCTAATGGACTTTTTTTCCATATTGCGGGTAAAGGCTTCGGTCAGGTTCACCCCCGTTTGATTAGCAATACAGATCAGCACCCAAAACACGTCCGCTAACTCGTCCGCCAAGTTGGCCTGCGCTTCATTTCCTTTAAAGCTCTGGTCTCCGTAGGTGCGGGCCATGAGTCGGGCAAGCTCCCCTACTTCCTCGGTTAAAATAGCCATATTGGTTAGTTCGCTGAAATACCTAACCCCAACTGTTTTGATCCATTGATCAACCTGTTGCTGTGCCTGTTCAATAGTTATCATTCTTTATTTTTTGTGTCCATGATTAAGGTTACAGGACCATCATTGAGCAGATCCACTTTCATATCCGCTCCAAATATGCCTGTTTGAATGGGTTTCCCCAAAGCAGTACTTAAAAGTTCAATCATTTTTTCATAGATCGGAATGGCCACAGACGGAACTGCCGCACGGCTATAGGAAGGCCTGTTGCCTTTTTTGGTAGCGGCAAATAAAGTAAATTGACTAACCAGCAGCAGTTCTCCGCCAGTTTCCAATAAGGAACGATTCATTACTCCCTCATGGTCATCAAAAATTCTAAGATTAACCAGTTTTGCAGACAACCAATTCATGTCTTCCAGGTTATCGGCGTCTTCAATTCCCAACAGTACCAACAAACCCTCCTCAATAGCGCCGGTAATTTTTCCCTCCACCTTTACAGAAGCTCGCTTGACGCGTTGTAATACCACTCGCATAATTAGCGTTATTTTTATAAGATAAATGTAGGATGAATTTAACCGAACTGATAAAGGACCTTCGTTTTGTAAATTCCCGCAGCGGAGGCCGTGGCGGACAAAACGTCAATAAAGTGGAAACGGCCGTTACCGCGCTATTGGATCTTGGGCAAACCAGGCATTTGTCGGATTTTGAAAAAAATATGATTCGCGAAAAATTAAAAACCCGAATCAATTCAACAGACATTTTATCCGTACGTGCCCAAGTGCACCGTACGCAGTGGGCCAATCGTGAAGAATCGATTAAGGTAATGTTAAGGCTCATTAAAAATGCCGTACAAAAAAAGAAACCTCGTATTGCAACCAAGATATCTGTTGCCGCCACAGAAAAAAGACTACAATCAAAAAAAAGAAAGGCCCAATTAAAATC
>VGGU01000072.1 GCA_016868475.1 Bacteroidota bacterium | reverse complement strand
ATGGTCGCAAAGTCCACGTGCTTTTCCATTACTTGCAGAATGTCGCCCAACATATCGAGTTTGGCTTCACGTTCTTCGGCGGCAAATAGGCTTTCTTTGATCATGGTGGTGTGCATCAATCTAGCGGCTATGTAGATATGCTATTTTAACATGGGTGGGTTTTTCGATGCGCCCAATTGTGGGCATTTTATGAAAACCGCATTGCCGTCCGTTTTGCCTACGAATGGCATGACGATTCCGGCAATTGGTTTCGTTCTTACGGCAATGAAAACTGGGAATTTGCCGACAACGGGCTGATGCAACGGCGCATGGCCAGCATTAATGACTTGCCCATCACGGAAGCAGAGCGAAAATTCGAGTGGCCTTTAGGCGTCAGACCCGAGTCTTATCCGGGATTAACGCAGTTGGGCTTGTAACGTTATTAATTTCAATAGTTGTTGAATGTTATTAATAAGCTATCTAATCAATAGCTTATTAATAGTATCGTGTTTATTTCGATTATCGTTACGCTGAAAAAAAAGCGATTAGAAATGTCCGTCAGTTGCCGCAATTCTGCATTAATACTATAAAATTGCATTTATCGCTCGATAGCGAAAGCAGTATCGTTTAAAATCAGGCTTTCAAAATAATCAATTCTGAGGAGCTGGAGTGATGATCAAAAGATACCTGAAGCTATTGCCTGTTGCGGCAATCTTTTTCGCATTTTCAGTTCACGCTGATGTCGCGTTAAAGGATGAGTCGGACATTCTGGGCAAGTGGAAAGTGAATGCAGAAGCGGCCAAACTGGACGGTGAGAAAAAAAAGGTTATAGTAGAATGGGAATTTAAACCGGGCGGCGTTCTTGAGACGGTTGCAACCGACGCCGGCGGACGTACCCTGGAGATGCATATTCCCATCAAATACAGCGTAGAAAATGGTATAATTAAAAAACAGGTCTCCCCTGGCCGGGAAAAATTCGAAGACTGTAAAGTGGTTGAAAAAAGCGGATCAGAGATGATTATCAAATGTCAATTTCTTTACTTCTTTTTAACTAAGTTATAAAAACAACAAAAGGTGTAATTATGATAGGTGGTATAGTCGGTTTGCTGGCCTTAGTCTGGATCTACCAGTCAGCGGTCAAAGCAAATGTAAATAATGTAAATAATGTAAATAATGTAATTATGTGGGTTATGATCTGTGCAGCGGCTTTTCTGGCATCGCAAGTCATCATGATCGGAGCGGCAAATTATATGGTCGAAGGAATGCGGGCTGATGTCAGCGAAGGCTATGAAAGGGACATCACCAGTATCGGCGACAGAAAAAATATGGGCGGCTTTCAAGGCGGAAAAGGCACATTCTTGTCGGTATTTTTCGAGTTATTTCCGCCGATTGCCGGGTTTTTGCTGTTAGCCTTTATTCGTACCAAGTTTATTTTAAAAGAAGCATTGAGTACAACCAATCTGTTCAGCGGCTTGGGCGATATGTTTGCCAGCATTAAAGAAAGCTTTAAAAATCCGGATCAAAAATAGTCGATCTTTTTCGAATAAAAAAAGCCCAAGTTAATGCTTGGGCTTTTTTATGCCTATTAATAATCTACTCGGCTAAATAGATGACGTATTAAATTGTTTGATTATTAACCGATCACCCTGGATACCACAAAAATAATAACGCAGACAAACAGCGCGGTAAAAATCAATCCGGCGATAATAAAATTACTCATAGAGCCGTGTTCGAAATCCGCTTTTCTGTTTTTATCGCTTTGTACGCCGATAAAAGCGGCCAAAACGCTTTTCATTATCTGAATAATGGATTGGTTTTCCACAAAAACTCCAAAACTATCAACCTAAAAAGATCAGTTTGCCTCTTATGCAGGTGCGGGAAGGCAATCTGGTGGATGTAATTGCCGACCTCGAAGATACTTTACTAGCGCCAAACTTAATATCCGGCACCAACGCTGTTGGGCATTG
>VGGU01000071.1 GCA_016868475.1 Bacteroidota bacterium | reverse complement strand
GTAACTCAGTAATCGAAGTGGTCAAATAAAAACAGTGCGTCAACACGATTTCGATTTCATCTTCACTCGCCTGCAATAAGGTGTGCTCAACCAGATTTAACGATGCCTCGGAAAAATCGGTGGGTATAAAGATGGTGCGTTTCATGAGTCAAATCTCCCAGTTTTGGTGCACAAGCTTAACCAGCGAAGCTTTCATAAACCTTGCGTGAAAATTACCTGAAACTTACAAATACCTTACATGGTATTCGAAACAGCGCTTCAACCCGATTTGACGAATAGCGGACGGGAACGGGCCGAAAGCAACAGCTGATTGGGTGGGATAGATAGCAGAGCGCATAACGCATAAGATGGGAACAGGTGATAGCGCGGTATAGGTGCCATGGGTAGCTGGTCAAGACCTTTAACTGCTGCGAAATTAACCCGCAAACTAACCGGGAGTCTTGAACGTTTGGAGGCTAAATGACTGAACGGTTGCTTGCTGCGCGGGAGATAGTGGTGGGTGCTTGAAATAGCGAGCGGTGTTCTTCAGTAAAGACGGCACTGATTCGATCGATGCCAAGCGCATCGAGACAGAATTGACGGTGATGACAGTCTTTTTGGGCATGAAGGTAATAATAAAATTTACGGTGATGAAGGTGATGATTTCCTTATGACTGGCGCAGGCCAAGATACTTTGTATGGCGGCAGTGGAAGCGATAATATCAACTCCGGTAGTGGTGACGATGCGGTATATGGGGAAACCGGTGATGACTTCATTTCTAGCAATCAAGGTAAAGATACCTTGGATGGTGGAGAAGGGAGCGACAGGCTTTATGGTGGAGAAGGAAACGATTCAATAGCTGGGGGATTGGGTGATGATTCGCTTTATGGTGGGGAAAATGATGATTTCCTGTCTGGTGGTGATGGGGATGATTATTTGGATGCGGGTGAAGGTAATGACAAAATCTTAGCCGATAATGGGTATGACACTATCGATGGTGGAAGCGGTATTGACATAGTGACATATTCAGATTCGGCTGCCAATTTTTCTATATACAAGCGTGTAATGGGTGCAGATGAATCAGCTGACAGGCAGAAAGTTGACTATTATGTCTATAGCAAGTCGGGAAATGGGTTTGATATCCTGAGAAATGTTGAATCGTTAAAGTTCAACAACGGTGTGACTTTGAACCTTGAAAATGGTGGGGCATCAAACTGGAATTCAACAAACTTCGGCAAAACTTCAACGGGTGCCGTTGTTTTGGCCTATGGTTCCGGAAGCTCCTTGATAACCACTGCACAATCTGCAAATTTTAATTTAGAACTTTTTGGCATTCAGGATCTCAAATACCAAAAATTTATTGGACTTGCAAATGATGGGTTCGGGGTTTTCGATTTGAATTCCGCTAGAGAAATTACATTTTCTGATCCGCTAAGTAACAACGCTTGGGACTTTGGTTACAAATTAGGTGCTAAGGCCGGATTAACAATCGATTTTCAAATAGAAACGGGGAATGTCCTAGGGAAATATGATTTTGATATCAAATGGAATTATAGCCGTACGGGAGACTCTATCACCTTCAATCCGGAATATACAACCACTTTTGGCACTTATGATGTATTCAGCCCGGCTGTTGTCCTTAAATCTGAAGTAGGGATATGGAGTGATGATAATTTTGTTAGTGTAAAAGTTCCTGGTGATACCTTTACAACAGGCCTATTTGACTTCAACAAATCAAAAACTCTTGTTGACTTTAATTCAAAAGATAAGACTCTATTTAAGTTAAAAGAAGATTTTGTAGATCTTGAGGTCAAAAGGCCTAACCTCGATACTGTAGCTACAAGAGCAGATAAATACCTTTCGTCCCGTAAAACATCTACGGTTGCAGATTTTACTCTGGATGTCGATAACCTTATTGTAGGGCTTGCAACCGAGGGAGCATGGAAAGATGGGCTTGGTTATCATAGGTCTATCGATTGGCCTGGAATTGATGCAGAAATTCATTTCGAT
>VGGU01000070.1 GCA_016868475.1 Bacteroidota bacterium | reverse complement strand
GGATAGGACTTGTTGTATCGCTTGGCCTCGCGTTTCAGGCGTTCCTGGATGGCCTGCTCGACCTTGGCCAGACGCTTCAAACCATACTGGATCATCTTGAAGCGCTGGTTGGTGCTGTCGCGGGGGGCAAATTCTTGCAGCCTTGCCCGTTTCAGCACCTCGTAGAGGGTCGGCCTTGAGACCCGGAAACGTTCCGCCAACTGCGTCACCTTCCAGGTTCGGGTTTGGTAAAGCCGCCAGATTTCTTGGCGGTCTAGCAATGTGAGTCGAGTTCGTTTATGGATGTTCATTTACAGTATTCTCCAGAATACTGTAAACAACGCTAGAAATTTTTACACCTTAGGTTATTGGCAATTCGAATGTAACCGCGTAGCGGCTTCAATGGAAGCTACAGTAAAATCGAGCAAAAAAGGATACGACTTTATCTAAAAAGGATTGAGTTGAAATTTCATCATGAGCGGTAGATAAATCACTTGAAAAGTTTTTTTTACGTGGTAAGTTGATTCACCGGAAATCGCGGAACCATACTGCCTATTATTACCGGTAGGAAAAAGGTAAGTTTTAACCAAGTTTGCTAAAAATACGAAGTTGAGCCGCAAAGAAGCCAACTAAAGCCAACTAACACAATTACATAAAAATTAAAGACGATGAGGATGAAAAATGAGTGAAGAAGAAAAAGTAACGGCAACTGCTGAGTCAGTAAAAACGACAGTTGGCAATCACATTGCCACATTTTTAGGGTTAAAGGAAAAAAATCCAAAACTGTTTTACGGCATTATTGCCGTAATAGGTATTCCTTTATTATTAATCATGTTTAGCGGTGGCGAGTCCAGACCGACCGTTTCCGGCCCTACCGTAAAAGATCTGGCTGTCGGCCAAAAATATGTACTAAAAGCCCCCAATGCGGTGGATGCAAATGCCACAGTCCGTTTAGTAACGGCGCCGGGCGAGTTAGCTGCATACGATGATTCGGAAGAAGCGGACAGAAAAGGCACTTGCCAGCACATGCCGCAATCGACCCCGGTAGAAGTGCTGGAGTTTTCCGGATTCGGCGGTATGCAAAAGAAATTTGTCAAGGTTAAAGTCATGGACGGCGAGTGCAAAGACAAAACCGGCTGGGTACTTGATATCGATGTTCAATAAGCAAAATTGACTTAGGTTCGAAAAGTAACTATAATTTATCGGATTGGTCAGTGCGGGAATAGCTCAGTGGTAGAGCACAACCTTGCCAAGGTTGGGGTCGCGAGTTCGAGCCTCGTTTCCCGCTCCAAAATATAATAAAAAAGCCGCGGAAGTCGCGGCTTTTTTGTTTCGATGTTTATTTTCAACATAACGGCTGCGTAGCAAAATGGTTATGCATCGGTTTGCAAAACCGCGTACGCCGGTTCGATTCCGGCCGCAGCCTCCATCAATACTTCCAAAGAGATTCAATAAAGTCCTTGAAACCCGCGTCCTGTATGGATTACGGGTTTTTTTATGTCCGTTAGTGTCCAATAGAATGCAGTAACAACTTGCATTTTTTGCAGTAAGTTTTACAGTAACCCTGTTTTTTGATTGTTACTGCACGAGGAGTTACTGCAATGGCTAAAGAATTACTGACTGATGTTACTGTTCGTAATGCCAAATCCTCCAATAAAGACAAACGGTTAAACGATGGGAGTGGTTTGTATCTGTTGGTTAAGCCGAACGGTGCCAAATGGTGGCGGTTTGATTACACCATCGCCGGAAAACGCAAAACTCTTTCATTAGGGACATACCCCGCAACTACTTTAAAAGATGCCAGAGAAAAAGCTCAGGTGGCAAGGAATACAGTAGCCAATAGTTGCGATCCTAGCGATAAACGTAAGGAAACTAAAGCTGCCCAAAAAATCGAGGCTGAAAATGCTAGGCGTCTAGAAGCTGGATTAACTGTAATCGACAGTTTCGAGCATATTGCACGTGAGTGGGGTGAAAGAAAAGTTGAAACATGGGCTGAAAAGAATAATCGTTCTAAAAGGATGCTAGAGCGTAATATCTTTCCTTGGTTGGGAAGTAAGAAAATTACAGA
>VGGU01000069.1 GCA_016868475.1 Bacteroidota bacterium | reverse complement strand
TCAAAGGACAATGACAATTTGTCCGTAGTAGTTGACGCAACAAAAGGTAATAGAGGGCTAAATGGCTATTCAAACACAAACGATATTTATGTACACACGGGCGTAATTACCAATTTGAGTACTTCTTAAATGCTTGGGGCGCCTTTGATTACGAAGATGCCAGCGGCGGTAGTCAATCTGTTGGTTCGCCCCGTGGTATCAAGTGGGACGGAGGTCCAAACTTCAAAACACCAGCAACAGCGGGCACTTACACCATCACGTTGAATGAAAATACACAGACCGTTACTATCAACTAATTGAGGTTTTTTTCTGAATAAAGAACGGCTCCAATTCGGGGCCGTTTTTTTTATCTTTAATAATAGCAATGCTGCAATTGATGACAACCCGACTTGTTTTTATACCATTCATTTTTTTAAGCAGCATTTTATTAAGCTGTGGTCAAAAAAAAATACCGCCTACTCCCACCAATCAATTCCTGGTCAAGGGAGCTGATATCAGCTGGGTAACTGAGATGGAAGCAGCAGGTCGTAAGTTTTATACTGCTAATGGTACCGAAACAGACCCTGTTTTATTGATGAAAGAATTAGGATTCAATACTATCAGATTGCGCGTTTGGGTAAATCCTGCAGGGGGCTGGAATGGTTTGCAAGATGTAATACAGAAAGCGATGCGTGTCAGGCAAGCGGGGTTAAAGCTTTTGCTAAATTTCCATTACAGTGATAGTTGGGCTGATCCTGGTAAACAAAATCCACCGGCTGCTTGGTCCGGGCTTGGAGTAGGTGCCCTTTATGACTCTGTTCGTTCTCATACATCTCGTGTACTTACAGCTTTGATTCTTCGGGGTGTTACACCAACCTGGGTTCAAATTGGTAATGAAACCAATGATGGAATGCTTTGGCCCTTGGGAAAAGCTTCACAACAAATGGGGAATTATGCCAGTTTTTTTAAAGCCGGTTATGAAGCGGTTAAGCAAATAGATCCCGCTATTAAAGTGATGGTGCATTTGTCCAACGGTTATGATGCCGGGTTATTTCGTTGGAATTTAGATGGGCTCAAACAAAATGGGGCGGTATGGGACTTGATTGGGCTTTCACTCTACCCAACGCAATCAAATTGGCCTGAATTAGTGACGCAATGCAAAGCCAATATGATAGAGCTGGTAAATCGTTACAACACACCTGTAATGGTTTGCGAAGTGGGGATGCCATGGGATCAAGCTGATGCCTGTTATCTGTTCTTAAAAGAATTACAAACACAACTTCGTTCCATCCCCGATCAAAATGGTCTGGGACTCCTATATTGGGAACCTCAATCTTACGGAAACTGGAAGGGGTATACACTCGGTGCATTTGAGAATTCCGGTCGCCCGACAAGGGCTTTGACGGCTTTTCAGTAATGATAAAAAAAGCTGGTCAAAATTTTCATTGATAATCAATCTATTACAAAGGTGCCTCCAAAAATTAATCCTTTTTTCCAAGGTGGTTTGACCAGGCTCGCTTACCTTTGCGGTCCATTTTTTAATCAGGTCCCGGGATAGCGGGATCTCAAATAAAACATCATGAGTAAACTACATTTCACTACCAAACATGCGAACGAGGCTACCGTTAAGCGCAACTGGTTTGTTGTGGACGGTACTAATCAAACCGTGGGTCGTATGTGTTCCCGTATTGCAGCCGTATTACGCGGAAAGACCAAAGCCAGCTACACTCCACATGTAGACACCGGAGATTATGTAATTGTAACCAATTGCGAAAAGGTTGTATTGACCGGAAACAAATTGGATCAAAAAATGTATGATCATTTTACCGGTTACCCAGGCGGTTTAAAAGAAGAAGTAGCTTCCAATTTATTGAAGCGTCGTCCTGAAATGATCATTGAGCGTGCCGTAAAAGGGATGCTTCCTAAAAACAGATTAGGTCGTAAAATGAGCAAGAAATTATTTGTGTACCAGGGTGCTGCACATCCTCATGGCGCACAACAACCCAAGGAACTTAAATTCTGAATTCAATCGTACAAATAACTAATCAATGGAAAAGCAAAAGAACAGCGTAGGTCGTCGTAAAGAAGCCGTAACACGCGTTTTCCTTACCAAG
>VGGU01000068.1 GCA_016868475.1 Bacteroidota bacterium | reverse complement strand
CAGTCGCGGCAACGCTCGCCCGAGCGTGCCGGGCGTTCCGAATGGGCGAAGTGAGGCTTGGAACGGCGTTCCGATCGCTCGACGTTCGCTTCCGCCGACACCAAGTGTCCGGCTCGCGCGGCGGCCGGTCGGTCGGGCCTTTTCGTCACCCGCGTGACGTGAAGACGTCACTCCGAGGACGCGCGCGACGCCGACGGTCCGTCACCGATCGGGGCGTTTCCGTCAGGATCCGAAAAAAGGCCATGGACCGGCCCGTTGGACG
This sequence comes from Bacteroidota bacterium, assembly GCA_016868475.1. Lineage (GTDB taxonomy): Bacteria > Bacteroidota > Bacteroidia > Chitinophagales > Chitinophagaceae > JJ008. Next base: position 2,023 of record VGGU01000068.1, on the reverse strand, counting down.
CGCCTATCGTTCCTGTCGGGACACGGCATTTCGTGTCCGATTTCCAGGAGTCCCCGGGACGTCGCCGGCCGGAGGCCCGCTGCCAGGGAGTGCTTTCGAATGGAAGCTCGAAGGAACACGGTCCGCGACGGCGTCATCGCGACCTACCACGTCTGGAGTCGGTGCGTTCAGCGCGCATTCCTCTGCGGCGAGGATCCCGATACGAAACAAAACTACGATTACCGGAGGGACTGGATCACCAAGCTCATCCAATACCAGGCGAGCCTCTTCGCCGTCGATGTGGGCAACTACAACATCCTCTCCAATCACGAACACCTGATCGTCCGTACGCGACCCGACATCGCGGCCCAGTGGTCGCCCGAGGAGATCGCCTGGCGCTGGAAATGCGCCTGGCCCATGTTCGAGGACGGGGAATGGTGGGCCCAACCGACCGATCGGGGCATCCAAGAGGTGATGGCGACCGACGAGAACATCGAACGCGTCCGCTTGAGCCTTTCCAGTCTCTCTTGGTTCATGGCGCGCGTGAAGGAACCAATCGCCCACCTGGCCAATGGCGAGATGGGCCGGAGCGGCCATTTCTGGGAGCAACGGTTCGGGTGCCGGGAACTTGTGGATGAGGGAGGCCATTTGGCGTGCATGGTCTATGTCGATCTGAACCAAGTGAAGGCCGGTCAGGCGCCCCATCTGGAGGACTCGAACTACTCGGCCATCCAGGAACGACTGGTCGCCTGGCGGAAAGGCGAGGCGTTGGCGGGTGTTGAGGCCTTTTTGGGGAAGGCGCGCAAACGGCGCCGGGATTGGGACTTGTCGGCCGATCAGGTGGAATCGCTCCTGGCCAACATGTCGCTTTCCCCCATCACGCCCGGCGGACCTCCGCTCCTGATTCGGGACGTCAACGGCCGGATCGAGGGCATGCCGGATCCCGGAACCATTCCCCTGGTCTCGAATGCCTTGGATGCGGATTCGGAAATCCACGCGGATCGGGCGGAATCGGTACCGAATGGGTGTCGAGTCGGCGGAGCCGACGAGGCGTCGCACGAGCCGATGGTCGACGAGCCGATGGATTCGGAGGAGGGAAGCGGCGGAGCCGAGATTGTGGGGAACACGGGGGCCGAGGTCTTGGAGGCTTTGGAGAGGGAGGACGAGGGCGGGCGTTTGAGGGAGGTCGATCGGACGGTGGGCGACAAGTCCCGGACGACCCATCGTTCGCGGAGGCGAGCGCGGTCGAAGGGCGATGAGCCTCCTCCGACCTATGAGATCCACAATCGCATGCGGAAGCGTTGGAAGCGGCGCGCGAGCAACCACACGTTCCTCGATATGCCGTTGGGCCAGTACCTGGACTTGGTCGAGTGGTCGGCGGATCAGTTGATTCGTCGTCGAAGGTCCTGTTCGCCTTCGGCGGCCGTTCCGGACGACGCGAGTCCGGCCATGGCATGGCCGACGGGGACGGGGGGCGCCGGATCGGCCGGCGAGATCCCGAGGGACGACGGAGTCTTGCGTGACGGCGAGGCGGCAAACGATCTTGGAGACGTCCCGGAGGGATCCGAGGCGGAGGATGGTACGGGCGATCCTCCGGAGGAGATGGCGGTCATCTTGAGTCGATTTGGGATTGCTCCGAGGCGATTCCTGGGTTTGTTGGACCAATTGGACCGCACCTGTCCGATGGCGGTGGGTTCGGAAACCTCGTTGCGGGAGATGCTGCGGCGCACGGGGAAGAAATGGTGCAAGGGCATCCGCTTGGCGCGCGACGCCTTCTCGTAGCACCCCGCAGGCGTCTCCGCCGCGCTCTGGCGGGCTCATCCGACGGGGTCTTCGGGTTTCGAGTCCCCTTGGAGCGCCGGAGCGGTCATCCGATTCTCGGCGGCCAACGGGCCGCGGCGCTCGGCGTCCGGCTCGATCTCCGTCCTTCGACGGCCGCGCCGACGATCTATCCGGCATTCGGCTCGCCTTCCGGCTCTGCGAGTGACATCTCTCCGTCACTCCGTCCCGCGATCCCCGCCCGTTCCCAAACAGGACACCCAAG
>VGGU01000067.1 GCA_016868475.1 Bacteroidota bacterium | reverse complement strand
GGCGCTATTGATTTTGGCAAAATGGGCGCCAATGTAGCTAATGTTGATTTCAGCAAAATGGGTGCTAATGTCGGCAAAGTCGATTTTGGCAGCATGGGCGCTAATGTCGGCAATGTTGATTTTGGCAGCATGGGCGCCAATGTAGCTAAAGTTGACTTTAAAGCTTTTGGAGAGAATATTGCTCAAGTTGATTTTGGTAGCATGGGCACCGATGTCGGCAAAGTTGATTTTAAAGCCATGGGGGACACGGTTGCCAATGTTGACTGGTCGAAACTAGGGAGCAACGTTGGCGCTATTAATTTCAGCAAAATGGGCACCAATGTAGCTAATGTTGATTTCAGCAAAATGGGCGCCAATGTAGCTAATGTTGATTTTAAAACCATGGGGAACGCGGTTACCAATGTTGACTGGTCGAAACTAGGGAGCAACGTTGGCGCTATTGATTTCAGCAAAATGGGTGCTAATGTCGGCAATGTTGATTTTGGCAGCATGGGCGCCAATGTAGCTAATGTTGATTTCAGCAAAATGGGTGCTAATATCGGCAAAGTCGATTTTGGCAGCATGGGCGCTAATGTAGCTAATGTTGATTTTGGCAAAATGGGCACCGATGTCGGCAAAGTTGATTTTAAAGCCATGGGGGACGGGGTTGCCAATGTTGACTGGTCGAAACTAGGGAGCAACGTTGGCGCTATTGATTTCGGTAAAATGGGCGCCAATGTCGGCAAAGTTGATTTTAAAGCCATGGGGGACGGGGTTGCCAATGTTGACTGGTCGAAACTAGGGAGCAACGTTGGCGCTATTGATTTTGGCAAAATGGGCGCCAATGTAGCTAATGTTGATTTCAGCAAAATGGGTGCTAATGTCGGCAAAGTCGATTTTGGCAGCATGGGCGCTAATGTCGGCAATGTTGATTTTGGCAAAATGGGTGTTAATGTCGGCAAAGTCGATTTTAGTGAAATTGGGGAAAATGTTGCCGCCATTGACTTTAGCAAGATTGATTCTTCCTTAGTAAATTGGGGCAAGGTTGATCAAAAAAATGTTAATTGGGAGCAGGTTGACTTTAGTGACCTATCCAAAAAAACGAGTCAATATCAAGCCATTGACTGGGGAGCCGTAAACTTTGATGCTTTAAATGACAACACCAATATTTACGAAGCAATTGACTGGGGCAAAGTAGACTGGAATGAAATTGACCTTGCGTCACCTGAGGTGATAAGTTCCATAGACTGGTCTCAAGTGACAAAATCCGAACTCGACTCACAAGATCTAAAAATTATAGGTCAAATCGAAGGTGTTACATTGACTTAACTTTCAGTGAGTACTTAGGTTGCAAAAGTGGCGAAACTTCGACGCTGTTTTCCATTGCAAGTCTTCATTACGTGAGAACTGGTCGACCTGAGCAGCCATCAGGTCGATATCGTCGAAGTACGTCTTCCTCGTACTTATCCCCTCTGTTCGCCGGTATTCAGCAATATTGGAGAGGTGTTTGGGGGCAAAAACCCAATCAGGAGTAGGTGTTGGAAAGAGGATCAATGGGTTTGCCTGTCTTTTCTGGGTCAACGTTTAAATTAAATGCAAATGCGCCTTTTCGGCCAATTTATTTTGACATTGGTACATAAAATCAATAGAATTGCGCCTTCAGTTTAATGGTGATGTAGCTCAGCTGGTTAGAGCACAGGATTCATAATCCTGGGGTCGTGGGTTCAAGTCCCACTTTCACCACCAATACAGAGTTTCATAGTGCATCATGAACCCTCTGAAAGCCCCGATTTTAAAAGATTCGGGGCTTTTTTATGCTTTTTAACGCATCATACCATCTCTTGACATACCCAACTTTCAGGGGTAACTTTCAGGGGTAACATTCAAATAACAGTATTTTTTATGCTGGAGTTACCCCAAATGGCACTATCAGACACCTCTATACGCAATGCCAAACCAGCCGAAAAGGCTTATAAACTCTACGATTCAGGCGGTTTATTTATACAAGTTACCCCCAATGGGGGTAAGTGGTGGCGTTTGAAATATCGCTTTGATGGAAAAGAAAAACTACTTTCACTAGGTACTTACCCAGAAGTATCACTAGCGAGTGCTAGGGATAAAAGAGATTCGGCACGCACCCTGCTGGCAAATGATCCACCTATAGACCCAAGTGAAAACCGAAAACAGACCAAAGCTGACAATAAACTAAATACAGAGAATAGTTTTGAGCTTGTTGCACGGGAATGGTGGCAATCCCATATGAAAAATAAAGCTGATAGTCATAAAGAAAAAGTTAGGGGCTGTAGTAGATTAGCTTAGATGATAAGCTAATTAAATGAAGATAACTCATTGTAAATTATTAAGAAAACAGCAGTTAAAGTTACTTGAATATTTTGTGTTAGAAGTAACGGCTAGATCTGCAG
>VGGU01000066.1 GCA_016868475.1 Bacteroidota bacterium | reverse complement strand
TCGTTATTTTTACGAAAGCTTGTTTTTGGCATCCCAACCCAAGCAAGCGTCAAAAACTTAACGCGACCGCCAATGCCTTCGGCTGCCCGAATGACTTTACGCCGTGTGGATAGCCTTGCATGTTGACACCGCTTCACTAGCGTTACACCTTCAGTACTCCTTTTAGGCATACACTTTAGCTGAACTTAAACAAATTTTCTGAATCTAATTTACAACAAACTTTGGACTTAACCTATAATCGGTAATACTCTGCTTGATGTGCCTATTAGATCAAGTTGAGAGTTTTACAGTTTATTCATAACTTTTGGCGATCCTAATGTGCCATCTTAAACAACTCTCTTATGTTATCCTGACGGTTTCATTAGGATTTTTGATTCAAAGTTCGAGTGTAAACGCTAAAACACTTTCGCCCAAACGCGCTCATTCGTATGTGGCCTTAAAAAATTTAATCTTAAAGGCCAGCCTCCCTAATGGACTTGGACTGCGGGCACTTGATTCGCCGGTTTTTAAAGCTAAAGGTGCGGATATTGCTCTTGCAGGTACAGCTGATAATAAAACCGTTCAGCATTCTGAAACAAACGTTCAGGTCAATGGTGTCGATGAAGGCGATATTATCAAAACGGATGGTTATTATATTTATCAATTGGCCAATAATGGCATTCGTATTGTTAAATCCTACCCGATATCAGAATTGAGCTTAGTGTCGGAAATAAAACTTGACGAAGGTTTTTATGCTAATGAATTGTATGTTCAAGACGACCGTCTGGTAGTTATTGGCACCATTTACAAAACATCTCAGTCTGAGGCTAATGTAAGCAAACTGTATTTGACCTATTTTGCAGGCGAAGAGAAAACAGTGGCGCGTGTTTACAACTTAAATGACCGAAGCCACCCTGTTCAGGAACGTCAAATCGAATTAGATGGCGGAACACTTTCTTCTCGAAAAATTGGCAATACCCTTTATCTAATCAGCAGGACATGGCCCCGCTACTATTTTATGCGAGCCATGGTCATTGGCAGTCCTGACCAAACCAAAATTGCCAACCCGGCATACTTGTTGTGGCAATTACAAACCAAAAACTCATTACTGCCTCATATAAGTGATTCGGCGGTCAGTAAGGGCAAAGAACGTTTGGCGCCACTCAACAAAATTTATTATTTCCCTAAGTTTACCGATCCAAATTATTTAACAGTAGCCAGTTTTGATCTGTCTGCACCCGGAAAAGCGGCAAACATGACAGTTTTTTATGGCAGCGGTGACTTGGTCTATGCATCTTTGGAAAATCTGTATATCTCTGCGGCCGACTATCAGTCAACTACTACTGATAATGCGGTCGAGTCGACCAGTTCTACCAATATATATAAATTCTCTCTCAATAGCGGTAATCCATTATTTTCCAAAAGTGCCAACGTCCCAGGAACTTTACTCAATCAATTTTCCATGGATGAAAATCAGACGTATTTCAGGGTGGCCACAACCGAATGGATCTGGGATGGTAAAACTTCTCAAAACTTGAGCTCTAATAATCTATTTACTTTAGACCAAAATATGAAGTTAACTGGACGGCTTGAAAATCTGGCCCCCGGTGAACAAATATATTCCACGCGCTTTATTGGGGACCGTTGCTACATGGTGACTTTCAAACAGGTTGATCCACTGTTTGTAATCGATTTAAGCAATCCCATTAAACCTCAGGTTCTGGGTAGCCTGAAAATACCTGGGTTTAGTAATTATTTGCATCCATTTGATGAAACTCACATCATTGGCTTTGGACGGGACACCGTTGATCAGGGCAATTTTACCGCGGTGGACGGCTTAAAACTGGCACTATTTGATGTATCAGACGTCAGCAATCCTACGCTCATGCACAGCCTGGTTCTAGGCGGTAAAGGGTCGTATTCTGAAGTTTTATATAACCACAAGGCACTGTTAACCCAAAAATCAAATGATCCAAACACCATGCTTTTAGGGTTTCCTTTACAACTGTATTCCAAGACTAAAGATGATCAAAATATTTGGGCTTGGGGCCAGTTAACGTTTGAAGGTGCCAACATCTATGAACTCAGCTTACAAAATGGTTTCACACTTAAAAAGGAGATTACGCATCAGATTAATACCCCAGTTGATTCAAACGATTACGGTTGGTGGGATTACAATCTCGGCATACAAAGATTGCTGACTATTGAGGACAAACTATTCAGCTTTTCTAATAATCGTATTCAGGTAAATAATTTGTCCAGTTTTGATGAATTAAACGCCATTGAGTTGTCGGAGCTATAACTGAATCTAGTGTTCAGATTTGTCAAACGGCTTTGAAAAGTTTCCACTAAAGAGCGCCGAATAGTTTCCAGCCAAACTGTAAGGTTATAGGTTTTCTACCGCCTTTTTGCGTTGCTTAAATCGATAGGAATCGTTGCCGGTTTCCAG
>VGGU01000065.1 GCA_016868475.1 Bacteroidota bacterium | reverse complement strand
TCGACCGGCAGGTTCGCAGCCTCAACCACCAACTCAAGGCGGCCCGTTTTCCCATTCATCGTGACTTGCTCCAGATTGATTGGTCGGAAACGCCTTTGCAAAAAGCCCGTATCGAACAACTGGCGACAGGCCATTTTATGGAACAGGCCTACAACCTGATCCTGGTCGGCGGCACCGGCACCGGCAAAACCCATTTGGCCACCGCCATAGGCATAGCGGCCATTCACCAAGGCAAACGGGTGCGCTTCTACAATGCTGTCGACCTGGTCAATCAGCTGGACAAGGAAAAACAGCAGGGTAAAGCCGGCAACATGGCCAAGCAACTCACCGCCATGGATGCCGTTATCCTCGATGAATTGGGGTATCTGCCGTTTCCTGCATCGGGTGGTGCCTTGCTATTCCATCTGATTAGCCACCTGTATGAGAAAACGTCCCTGATCATCACCACCAATCTGAATTTTGCGGAATGGGTGCACGTGTTCGGTGACGCCAAGATGACCACCGCACTACTCGACAGGATTACCCATCATTGCGACATCCTGGAAACCGGCAACGATTCCTATCGATTTAAACAACGCAAAAAGGCGGTAGAAAACCTATAACCTTACAGTTTGGCTGGAAACTATTCGGCACTCTTTAGTGGAAACTTTTCAAAGCCGTTTGACATAGCACACCTTCCAATGCAACCAATGTATTTTGGCAGCCGCCAAACAACATATGGATATGCTGGAAGCCAATCTTGAACGCGTCTGTAGCTTCTTGCAAGACCAATGGAGTAAGTATCCCCTTTAAAACTTCTAAAGGCCGGATCAATAACGTCCCCTAAATATAGACGAATCCCATTGTAATCTTTTTTCTTCTCCAGCAACCGTGTGCCTGCTTCAGCTTGTTTCAAAATCACCAGAATATAGCTGTTACTAAATCGTGAGGCCTTCATGTAAAACTTCCTTCGTCTGTTACGAGAAAACTCTACTTCCCAGCGCCGCTTTTTTCAGGAAGGGTTATCGATACAGCTTTTTTTCACCGGAATCGAGGCACTTAAGCCGCCGACTTTTGCAGTTATATTACATGGTGTCGATAGTAAGCTTAGACGTTTAATGTATTTCCAGGTGCCATTCGAACCGACAGGAATAGTATTATCTAGTAAAAAGCCGGAATCAGTATCGTAAATACTCACTGTCAATTTTTTGGGCAGTTTTTGTTTTTTGACAGGTTTAAGCACACCGTTGACTTTCAATTGTGTTTTTTTTCTATCCCAAACTGCCGCAACGATACGGATAGACCCAATAGTGGATATTGCTTCAACAGGGTTAACTAAAATCATGACAGTTTTGGATAAGCTAAGAGCGCTTGAGGATGAGTCGGGGTTATCCGTTGCATTAATCGTGATAGGGATAGGATTTTGTAAGGGTAACTGTGTGGGTGTCCAGCGAATTACGCTGACCCATTCGCCAGTGGTTGAATCCTGTTTGGTCTGGCTGAGTTGAGCATCGACTGGAAGCAAAGCAGAAATCTCAACCTGATCGCCGTCAATATCACTCGCTTTAACGTCAAAAGTTAATTCATTACCTACCGTAACATTTTGTTGATTAATTGGAACGGTAAGTTCCGGCGAATGATTGATGCTTTCACCAGGAGCAAAAACAGTAATAGAGACTTTTGTTGAAGTAGATAAACCTGCTTGGTCAACGGCAGAAAAAATCACTTGGTAAGCTTGATCTCGAGCTTTCGTGGGAGTCCATGAAAATTGTCCACTTGCACTATCGAACGTAGCGCCTGTAGTTAATTCTAAATTAACGGAAAGATGAATATTGTCGCCCAAGTCTTGATCAGTTGCGGAAACTATAAAACTAACGGTGTCACCCTCTCTAACACTTTGAGTATTAGTTGGGACACTAATAACAGGTGCATGATTGGTATTGCTGCTGCCCGGACAAAAATAGTCGAGCTGCGTGTTACCACCTGCACGATAAGCGGTCTTTGCCTGTGTATTGGTTTTGCTACTATGGCAAGTAGAACATTTGTCGGTGGTGAATTTTGGAGAGGGTCTTGAGGCTTGTAGGCATAGCGATGTAACAAATTCATCGTATCCACGATGTGCGGATGCCAGTTCTGGTAAGGTAAGACATAAAAGACCTATGCTGAGGCCGCTTATTTTTTTTAACTTGATCATCAGTCGATCTCTATGTGGTTATTTGAGGGTGCCCTAGATTTTGTGTAAACGGGTAGTGATCTTGCTCTGATTTCACGGACACTCCACTAAGCGATTTTTTTGGTTTAAAAAGTTCCTGGGCTAAGATGTAAGAAATCACAGGGTTGTTTACAGAGTGGTTGATTAAAATATTGGTAGAGTATTTCATAAGGAGTTGAATTATTCAAAGCCTTGTGTGGTTTGACGGTGTTATAGAAGTTGATGAAACGGTTCAATTGCAATTGTCGGTCGAAGTTATCCTTGAATTCGGTTTTCACATGCC
>VGGU01000064.1 GCA_016868475.1 Bacteroidota bacterium | reverse complement strand
TAAGGTTGAACTAAGTTATGAGTTCACTCGGGCTATTCCACTGGATAATCCCAAATACAAATCCTATCAGGCATTTCGTGAAAAATTTGGGGAGGATGGAAATCTGTTGGTGATTGGTGTTCAAACAGAGGAGCTTTTTGATTCAAGCACTTTTCAATCTTATGTTCAGTTACAAGAGGATTTGAAAAAAGTGAATGGCGTAGAAGATATTCTTGCTGTGCCTACAGCGGTGGAATTGATCAAAGATGCCTCTACCGAGCGCCTGAAAGTAATGCCCTTATTTGATACCCAAAACTTTGCGCAGGATAAAATTGATAGCGGCTTACTTCGTTTTCGTAAGCTCCCATTTTATCAGGGATTATTGTACAATGCTGAAACAAGCGCCTATCTCATGGGAGTTCGGATCAATAAAGATCTGATGAATTCCAAAAAAAGAGAGATAGTAGTTAATGAAGTAGAGTCAATTGCTAAAGGTTTCGAAAACAAATCAGGGATTGCCATTCATTTGAGCGGCCTACCCTACATCCGGAGCAAAGTAGCTCTTATGATTCAGGACGAAATGGAATTTTTCCTGATTGCCTCCGTGGTGCTTTCTGCCCTGATACTATTACTCTTTTTCCGTTCCGTGAGCGCCATGTTATTGTCAATTGCGGTGGTGGGAATAGGCGTTATTTGGAGTGTGGGCACTTTAGAACTATTTGGATTTAAAATCAGTTTGCTCACAGCCCTGATTCCACCGTTGGTAGTAGTGATAGGGATTCCCAATTGTATCTATTTCCTGAACAAATTTCACGTGGCCTGGAATCAAACGGGCGATAAGAAGCGTGCTTTGGTAACCATGGTAGACAAAATGGGAGTGGTAACCTTGTTTTGCAATGTTTCCGCTGCAATAGGATTTGCGGTGTTTGCCTTAACCAGTAGTCAAATATTGAAAGAATTTGGGTTGGTTGCCGGTATCAATATCATGGCCTTATTTTTTATTTCATTGCTTTTTATTCCTACTGTTCTTAGTTATTTACCTCCGCCTAAAACAAGGCATACCCGCTATCTTGAAAACCCAAGATTAAACAGGTGGCTAACCAGAATGGAAAAATGGTCTTTGAATCACAGGAAAATAATTTATGGAACTACTACTGTTTGTGTAATGGCGGCAATTGTTGGAATATTCAAACTAAAGAGCGAAGCTTTTATAGTGGATGACCTGCCAAAATCCAATACCGTTTATACCGATTTGAAATTTTTTGAAGCTCACTTCAAAGGAGTAATGCCGCTAGAAATAGTAATTGATACCAAAAAGAAGCAAGGTGTTACACGTAATCTGCGAAACCTGGAAGGTATTGACTCCTTGTCCAGTTACCTGGCTTCTGTACCAGGTATTGCTCGCCCGTTGAGTGTAGCCGAAGGCTTAAAGTTTGCCAGACAAGCTTTTTTTGACGGAGATCCCGCCAGTTACGCGCTTCCAAACAGTTACGATTTGCCTGCATTGGCGCAATACCTCAGCTTAAAAGACAGTTCCGCACAAAAAAATTCATTAGGAAAATTAGTGGGCTCGTTTATGGATCAAAACAAACAGCAGGCAAGAATAAGCGTGAGCATGGCTGATATTGGAAGTTATAGATTGCCCGGGCTATTGGATAGTATTCAACAACAAGCAGATTTAATTTTTAATGAAGGCCAAGAGAAAAAATTAGGTATTGAATTAACAGGAACCAGTGTTACTTTTTTAGAGGGAAGCCGATTTATCATCAACGGACTCAAGGAAAGTATTTTTTGGGCATTCTTGTTGATCAGTCTTTGTATGTTGTATCTGTTTAGTTCAGTGCGGATCCTATTGTGTTCCTTAATTCCCAATATTATTCCCTTGGTTATTACAGCAGGAGTAATGGGTTGGACAGGTGTACCACTTAAACCATCTACCGTTTTGGTGTTTAGTGTTGCATTAGGCATTGCTATTGATGTTACGATTCGTTTTTTGGTTAATTATAAACAAGAACTTCCCCACTTTCAACAGGATGTTAGAAGAACAGTTATTCAAACTATTTACAGTACCGGCATCAGTATCATCTACACTTCATTGGTGTTGATAGCCGGGTTTGTTATTTTCTGTTTCAGTGAGTTCGGTGGTACCATGGCATTGGGTTGGTTAACTTCACTAACGCTGATAACAGCAACTCTTACTAACCTTATTTTACTACCTGCTTTACTTCTTACATCAAGTACCAAGAAGAAGTCCTGATCAGGTTATCTTTGCCAGGCATAAACATCTCCTGTGGAAAAATCCAATTTTGTAGATCAAATCAGAATTTATTGTCGTAGTGGCCACGGGGGTGCGGGCAATAAACATTTCATGCGTAATAAGTTCACGGCAATGGGTGGGCCTGATGGTGGTGATGGAGGAAGAGGCGCGCATATCATCTTAAGAGGAAACCGAAACCTTTGGACCCTTTTGCATCTTAGGTATTATAAAAATGTATTGGCAGAGGATGGAGAAAAAGGAGGCGCTAATAATTGTCACGGACGTGATGGAAAAGATATTATCATTGAAGTT
>VGGU01000063.1 GCA_016868475.1 Bacteroidota bacterium | reverse complement strand
AGGTGCTGTCGGCGCTCATGCGGGCGCTGCAGAAGCACTACGTCAAGCAGGCCGAGGCGCAAGGCGCTGTCGACCCGCAATTCGGGGCGGTATCGGTGCTGCAGCGCTGGAGCGGCTCGCTCCGAGTACGTAGCCACTCACAACATCACTCATTGTTATCTCCTTGAAACAATGGAAGCTCCGGACCGCGGCTTTCCAAACGCCTGGGGTCCAAGACCAGCCTGCCGGTGCGGTGCAGGTGGTCGATGACGCGAGTGACAGCCTCGCCCGCGAAATCGGTCCGGGGAATTTCCCACGGCGCCCAGGCCACAGACTGCTGGTTGGTGAGGAGGCCGGCGTTGACCAGCCGCCGAATCGTGGTGTCGCTGACGTTGGCGAACCGGGCCGCGTCCGCCATCGACAGCAGCGCTGGGTCTGGTCTGCCGGTGTTCCCGCCAGCAATGCCCGCGCGCGTCCGCGCAGACCTGACGGCTTGGCGCGTCCATCGGCCGCCCTTGCCGGTCCGGCTGCCCTGCTGGGAGAGCACCAGGGCGATCTGGTCGTCGGTGTAGCGCGGCGCGAGTTTGCCGATGGTCGCGAGGTCGTCGGGGCTGTTGCGCTGCGCGGTGCGACGGGTCAGCCGCGGCGCGACCACCCGCGTGTGGCACCCGCCCTGCCAGTGAAACAACAGCGAGATTTCCGTATCGGTGATGTCGACGACAATCTCGCGAATGACCGCGCGGACTAGGCGCTTCTTGACGTCAGCCGGGCAAGCCGGATGGTTCCAGACTTGGCCAAAGCGCTGGCCGAGCCAGCGAATCGTCTCACGCTCGTCATCGCCTGCGACTGCGGTCGTCTCGGCATCAACCTGGGTCAGCTTGCCGCGCGCAGCCTGCAGTTCTTCCAGCTTGGCGTTCCAACGGCCTTCCAGGTCGGCGGCGACCAGGCGGTTGCGGGCGTCGACGTGCTCGTAGCGCTCCTGCGCCACCTGCGCCTCGTACTGCAATTGGCGAACCTGAAGGGCCAGGCCGTCACGCTGGCCCTGCCGGTCGCGTTGCACACCGGCCAGTGCAGCGAGGCTCGCCTCCAACCCGAGCGGCGAAAGCACGCGCACCATTTCCGCGGCGACGGTGCTGTCGACGCTGCGTCCCGAGGTCGCAATGCAGTAGTGGCCGCCGCTGACGTAGGTTCCGTCGCACACGTAGCGGCCGGCCTTGCGGTCGTTGGTCCACTGCTGCACCTTGAGGTGGCGTCCGCAGCGCGCACACCGCAGCAGCCCCGCAGCCAGGGCGTGTCCCGTGCGCAGCGGCGAACCTTGGCCGTCCCGCGTGGAATTGTCCGCCATCATGCGCACATGCTCCTCGTATTGCTGGCGCGTGATGTAGCCGGGGTGGTGGTCCCAAATGGTCACCGCGCAGGCGTCGAGCGTACGCCGCTTGCCTTGGCGATGCACCAAGCGGCCGTCCACGTACCGATGCTCGAGCGGATTGCGCCCCCATACATACGCGCCCGCATAGCATGGATTGTGCAGCAGCGAGCCCACGAAACTGCCGCGCGGCAACTGCCACACGACCTGATCGCGCGGGCCGGTGCGGGTGCGCACGGGCACCTCGAAGCCCTCTTGTTGCAGCCGGATCATCGTCTGGCGCACGCTCGCCGTTTGGCCATACACCTCAAAGATGTACGTGATCGCGTGGCGCACCCGCTCGTTGGGGTCCAGCGCGACTTGTCCTTCGGGATCCCAAACGAAGCCGGGCGGCAGATTGCGCTGGAATTGTCCACGTTTGGCCTTGCTCTGCATCCCCTGAATCAGCCGCAGGCGCAGGGTGCGCAGTTCGATGACGGACAGCGTGCCCTTGATGCCCAGGATCAACTGGTCGTCCAGCAGCCCCGGGTCATACACGGTGTCGCCGTCGCCGAGCAGCGTCCCGAATGCCTGGCACAGCTCGACCAGACGGCAGAAATCCTTGTCGTTGCGCGACAGTCGCGAAACCTCGCGCGCCAACACGATGCCGACTTCGCCGCGCGCCACACTCGCCAGCAGGCGGTCGAACCCGGGCCGCACCGTGCCGACGCCCGCGCTGATGCCCAGGTCGGCGTCAATGGTGTCGATGCTGGTCCAACCCAACCCGCGCGCGCGGTCCGCCAGGGCGTATTGCAGGCGCTGGCTCTCCAGGTTGTGGCGGACCTGCTGGTCGGACGACTGGCGGACGTACACGACAGCGCGGCGCGCCAGGTGCTCCGGGGTGATCTTCACGGGCGATTGCAGTTGGCTGGACATCGGCTACTCCGTTGGTTTGCTGGTGCTCGGCGTGGCAGGCGTCGCGCCCTGGTTTGATGAAGTGCGCGCCGAACAGATCGACTGCGCCACGGTGCGCACGCACGCCGCCATCAGTCTGAGGACCTCGTCGCGGTGTTCCGGCGCGATCCCGGCCTGGGCTGGGACGGCGCGGTCGCCGGCACCCGCGCTTCCGCTTGGGCTGCGAACGGCGTCGAAGAAGTCGAATTGCTGTTGTTGTCGGGACATGCGGGCCTCCGTGGTGTACGGCCACGGTAGCCCGGGGGCGGCACGCTGTCGCGGTCGGCCGACCCCTGCACCAAGTCGGCGGAGGTCGCCTGCACGATGCGCGCGGCGCGCAAGCAAGCGAGCGACGACAGGACCACAAGGTCGCTCACCGCAGCGGCCTCGGCCTCGGCCGCCAACATCCAGTCCGCCACGTCGAGGTCGAAGCCGTCTGGGCCGCTGACGATCTGGTGGCCGCTGCGGCAAGAGCGGCGCAGCACCTTGGGCAGTTCGTGGCCGTGCAATGGATGAAACGGGTAGCGGATCGTCACCGTCAAACGATGGCCTTTTTGATTGGCTACGG
>VGGU01000062.1 GCA_016868475.1 Bacteroidota bacterium | reverse complement strand
ATGCTGATTTTTGACCAACAGGATTGGAATAAACAGCGAAAGGAATGGGGACGGGTATACCAACCATTTAAAATGTTCTCCTCAGGCAAAGTATACACTTTAGGGAAAAACTGAATGATGCAGTGATGCACCTTCCCATCTCATAAATACCCGAACCATGGGGTGCTGATGGAGGGGTTGGAGTGATTAATTATAATTTTTAACCCGTCTGCTTTTTAGGGATACTTACAAACGTAATCACAATGACAGGTTTATATCGCTGATGAATAAGTTCATGCCGAAGTGGAAACTACACCGAGATGAATTGAATAGTTCGCCAGGGGCACATAATGATTGGGGGTATTGAAAATTCACAAAAATGAATTCAATGAAAAAAATGAATTTTTCATTGAATTAGAAACTATTCTATTGAATCTTTTAAAAAGATAACGGATAAACCCTCATTTAAAGTTATGTCTTGACCTATATCTGAAACATACATGAAGCCTTCATCCAAAATCATTTAATTATTGCTCTATTGTATAAATTATAGATGCATTATCAGAGTATTGGCTTGATATTATTTCCTTTTTTAGAACAAATGGACCATTGTCTTGGCTTATGTGAATTTGTAAAAAAGGACGAATATAGCAGTCAAGGGGAGGACAAATATTTGATACTGCAACTCTTGAAATAAATCCTTTCTTGACAGGACCAATTGTAAATTCATTTATCCCTCTATTTGACCTTACGAATTCTGTTACAGTACCATTTTCATTATCGATAAAAATCTTTAGTCCATTAGGTTTTGCCTGTTGAATTGAACTTTGTCCGTCAGCCACATACTTGACATAGTATTGAGACTCATTATTGTTACTCTTTTTGCATCCTAAAAATAGTATCATCAATAAAAAAGCATACAATTTCATACGATAAGGTTTGTAACTAAATTACTAAAAAAATAGTTTTTGGTGAATTTACACAAATGTGAAAAAGTAGTAAAACTCAATACGGTGTTGAGTTTCAAGATTTTCAACTATACAATTCCACAAGATGTGAATAAGGGGATTAATTTCAGCTCCCCTTACAGACGAAAGATGCAGCTATAATGCGATGATTGAGTATGTGACTATCAGTAAATTGAAGTATTCTCAAGCTAACAGATAATTTTAAAATAAGGGTAATTCCCAAAGCCAGGCATCGCCAATTTCGTGGTCTTGAACTACCCCATTATAAACAAATCCATTCTTTCTTAAAATTCGTGTAGATGCATTTTCTTCTGGTGCTGTTTTAGCAGAAATAACCAGATTTGGGTCTTGGTGCTTTGCTATTTTGATTAATTCCTTACAAGATAATGAAGCAAATCCCTTACCCTCATATGCTTGAAACGTGTAATAAGAAATCTCAACAATGTTATCTTCTGGTTTACCGTTAAAGCCTGCTGCACCAACAATTACATCTGAATCTACGACTAAGTATCCAACCCAAGGCTTATGGAATCCTTTGTTTTTATATAAGTTGATTGTGGCTAAAATAACTTCTTGGCATTCTCCAATGTCATACTTATCGGCGAGGTTTGAGCCCTGTTCATCTATAATTTCCAAATGAAATTTATTAGTCATCGTAATATTATTTTTATTCTAAATTAATAAAAAAATGCAGCTACCCAACTCACTGTAAGACAAAGAAAAAGCCATCATTTCTGATGGCTTGTCCACTCTGGCTCCCCTTACAGACGAAAGATGCAGCTATAATACGATGATTGAGTATGTGACTATTAAGAAATTGAAGGGTTGAAATTTCATTAATTTTGCAGAATCTGACTCATTACACTTCTTTCAAAATTCTTTGGATTTCCTTCTTTTCATCAGCTGTAATTTCATTCCAACTCTTACCTTGTAGCCCCATTTCAATCGAATAAAATATATTGAGGTGTGGTTTTACTCCGGCCTTAATTAAATTCTTTTTGATTGTTTTGTAATCTGAGGTCATTAGGTCTTCTTTTGAATGTATTCCAATCAAATTCATTACTTTGAGCATATAAGGACCGAAGTTTTTTATGTCGTCAAGGTCATTCATAAAAAAAGGGTTACACTATACGAGAATAATAATTTTATCATTATATCTGCTCGAAGGAATGCGGTCGCCTGAAGCAAAACCTGTGTTAGTGGCTGGTGTTATTTTTCAATAATTGAAGTGTTTCTTTTGCTTGTTCAAAATGTCTTTGTTCGTGTGAAACTATAATATCAAATGCCGTCTTTAATTTGTACACAATATTCCTGTTTGCTGGTGAAGAAATAACAACTCCGTTTTCAGCAAGTCCTTTTGCAGCTTCAATTTTTTGAATAAGGTCATTTTGATGAATTTGAAACCTATTAAGAATGTCGCTTATCACATTACTTGTAGTTGGCTCCCAAATTGGAAACGTCTTCATTTTCTTCTTTCTGTCTGGTTGTACCGCTTTTAACACTGTCTTACCTAAAAATGAAACCATAAAACCAATTTTCGCTATGAAGGGTGTTTTATATGTCCCTGCTTTTAAGGATGCTAAAACAGGATAGTAAGTTTCATTTACTACAATCAAATGGTCTAAATTTTGAGCAATACTCCAAGTGTTTGAATTTGGTTTCCAATTCAACTGTTCACTAGTTAGCGACCCAAATTCTGTTAAGGTCAGTTTTGTAATGTTATTCAATGTTGTTGTCCAATTATCCATTTCAATTTTTATTTTATTGCTGTTTTTTACACTTGCCACAAACGTTTTTCGATGTTATCATAGCACCCATATTTTAAATCCAGTTTTAACATTTTTGGGGTGCCCTACTATTTCATTGTAATTTAAAAATTCAAAAATAATAAAAAGATGCAGCTACTCTAACCCACTGATAGACAACAAAAAAGGCGACATTTCTGTCGCCTTGTGCAGTTTTGCTCCCC
>VGGU01000061.1 GCA_016868475.1 Bacteroidota bacterium | reverse complement strand
AGAAAAGTTCACCTGCGTATTACATTCGCAATTCAAATAAACTTAAGATGAAAGTTGCAGTAGTGGGCGCCACCGGATTAGTAGGAACTAAAATGATCCAGGTTTTAGAGGAGCGTAATTTTCCAATTACAACATTAATTCCCGTTGCTTCGGAAAAGTCCGTGGGTAAAGAAGTGGTCTACGCTGGGAAAAAATACAAGGTAGTGGGCATGCAAACTGCTATAGACAGCAAACCTGCAGTGGCTTTATTCTCTGCAGGAGGTGCTACTTCACTGGAATGGGCTCCACGATTTGCAGCAGCGGGAATTACGGTGATTGATAATTCCTCTGCCTGGCGAATGGATCCGGATAAACCTTTGATAGTTCCGGAGATTAATGCAAGTGTATTAACGGCAGCTGACAAAATCATTGCTAACCCAAATTGCTCAACCATCCAGATGGTGGTGGCATTAAATCCATTGCATGAACAGTATAAAATCACGCGGATAGTGGTTAGCACTTATCAAAGTGTTACCGGCACAGGAGTAAAGGCGGTTGAGCAATTACAGGGCGAACGCCGGAAAGCCTTAGGCGAAGAAACAAATTATCTCATGGCTTATAAATATCCGATTGATCTCAATGTAATTCCTCAAATTGATCTATTCCTGGATAATGGATACACAAAGGAGGAAATGAAAATGGTGAAGGAAACCTGCAAGATCATGCGCGACGATTCCATTCGAGTAACAGCCACCACGGTTCGTATTCCGGTAATGGGAGGGCATAGTGAAAGTGTGAACGTGGAATTTGAAAAAGAATTTGAATTGGCCGCCGTCAAACAACTTTTACAAGCAGCACCAGGCGTAGTGTTGGTGGATGATCCCGGACAGCAAGCCTATCCCATGCCTATGGATGCACATGAAAAAGATCAGGTGTTTGTAGGCAGACTGCGCAGAGACCAAACGCAACCACGTACATTGAACGCCTGGATCGTATCAGATAATCTTCGAAAAGGGGCAGCCACCAATGCTATTCAAATTGCAGAATATCTAGCTGCACATCACTTGATCTAGCATTACTGTTTACCTAATAGATTGATAAATTCCTGTTCGTTGATAATATGAATGGAAGGAATTTTTTTTGCTTTCTCCAATTTACTACCCGCTTCCTCACCTGTTACGAGATAATTTAATTTGGCACTCACCCCGCTTAGTAATTGGCCTCCGTTCACCCTTACCATTTCTTCGGCCTTCGTTCTTTTTAATTTAGAAAGAGTGCCTGTAAAAAGAAATGTTTTACCAATAAGATTTCCTGAGGCAGGGGATTCTTTCTTTTCATTGCGTAATGTTAATCCCAATTTTTCCAATTGCTGCAATAGGGCAATATGTTCAGGGTTGCTAAAGAACTGAAAAATACTGCCGGCAACCTTGGTGCCTACATCTTCCAATTGCTGGAGTTGTTCTTCAGTGAATTGTTGAAGGTCCAACAGATGCGTAACGGCATTGGCTAAGGTTCTTGCTGTAGTTTCTCCCACGTATCTGATCCCCAATGCGTAAATCAAACGATGTAGGGGTTGTTTTTTTGAAAACTCAATGGCTTGTTGCAAATTATCAATGGACTTTTTACCAAATCCTTCTAAGGAGGCTAGTTGTGAATAATCAAGTGTATAGAGGCCTGGGATATCGTGGAGCAAACCAATGGCTACAAATTTCCTGATGTTAGCTTCACCAAATCCCCTAATATCCAGCGCATCTTTACTAACAAAGTGAATAATTCTCTCTATTACTTGTGCCGGACATTCTACATTGATACAACGCCATACGGCTTCCTCTTCTTCTTTAAATAATTGATTGGCACAAATTGGGCAAACACTTGGAAATTGTATGGGTTTTTCTTTTCCTGTTCGCGCTTCCGTTAGTGATTTTACAATTTGTGGAATCACATCTCCGGCTCTCTCGATCAATACCTGATCTCCTATCCGAAGATCTTTTTCGGCAATATATTCCTGGTTGTGTACGGAAATGCTCGACACCATTACACCGCCTACCGCAACAGGTTCTAATTTTGCCACCGGCGTAACGGCTCCGGTTCGACCAACCTGAAATTCAATGCCAATTAATGGTGTGGTTGCTTGTCTGGCTTTGAATTTATAGGCCACTGCCCAACGTGGATGATGCGAAGTCATCCCCAATTTTTCTTGAACCGCTACCTCATTTACTTTGATAACCATCCCATCAATTTCATAGGGCAACGTATCTCGAGTGGCTTCAAATGCTATACAGTAGTCAATAACTTCCTGAATGGTGCTGAATACTCTTTTTTCACGTTCCGGACTTCTAAATCCCAATTCCCATAGTAAACCCAGCGTAGCGGAGTGTGATTGAAGTGCCGCGGGCCATTGTTCTTCTTTTTGCAGAGAAAAGTAGCTTAAATGGTAAACAAATACTTCCAGGTTGCGCTTGGCCACTTCTCTGGGATCTTTAAGACGCAACGTTCCACTAGCCGCATTGCGCGGATTGGCTAATGGAGATAATCCCTGTATCGTCAGATGTTGATTATAGCTATTAAAATTTTCTTTATTCATCAAAACCTCTCCACGGATCTCTGCTTGTTGTATGCCATAAGTAGAAAAGGGCGCTGATAATGGAACGGAATGTACTTGTCGAATATTAGTGGTTACTTCATCTCCTGCTACTCCGTCTCCGCGCGTTGCTGCCCGAACTAATTTGTCATTTTCATAGATCAACGAAATACTACCTCCGTCAAATTTTGGTTCCACACAATAAGGTACCGCTGTTAGCCCGGATAATTCACGAACTTTTCTATCAAAATCCAGTAAGTCCTCGGCATTGTAAGAATTGTCCAACGAAAGCATGGGTACCAAGTGCTGTACTGTGGGAAATTCCTTTGTTAATTCATGTGCCACTCGTTGAGTTGGAGAATCAGGCTTGATCAATGTTGGATTTTCCTGCTCAATTTTTTCAAGTGCTTTAAAAAGTTGGTCGTATTCAAAATCAGCAAGCAAAGGATCTGTCAAGATATAATAACGATATTCATGAAATCGTAAAACGGCTCTAAGCTCTTCAATTGCAGAAGCTGGCATTCCCTTTTTTAGTGCCTGAAGAAGGGCCTGGGTTCTTTCCATCCATAACGGGGTCTGCTCTTTCCTATACATAAGTGCTAAGCTAAAAGTAATATTTCAAC
>VGGU01000060.1 GCA_016868475.1 Bacteroidota bacterium | reverse complement strand
GCCTATAGTTTTCTTTCTGAGGCAACATTATTCCTGGGCGTTTTGCTGATGATCCGCGAAAGAGACCAATTGCAGTTTGTTTGGAATCCGTCCACAAAGCTCATGGCCTTGTTAGTAGCTATTAACCTGCTATGGCTTGGCGCGGGATTGTTCCATTATCATTTTGTTGAAGTAGTCAAGGACAGTTTTATTTTTAATTATTCCTTTTTGCTATTGATTCCGTTTTTGTATTTGGATAGGATTGAACTTTTTAAAGAAACTATTTTTAAGTTATATGCCTGGCTTCCCTTGGTAGCCTTTCTCAATTTTATTTTAGGAGCTGTTTTTCCGGTATTGGAGGTTTGGTCCTTATTTGGCGGCATTCCTTTATTTGAATATAAAAGAGGGGATCTGGGGGTGCAGTTATTGATATCTACTTTGTTATTAGTATCTGGGCGAATTCGTCTGCATCCAAAGTTTTTACTGCTGAATGCTATATTGATTGCTTATTTATTTTTTATAGTGGGGACCTTTAACCGGGGAGGTGCTGTTGCGTTTTTATCAGGCATGATCATTTATGGTTGGTTCAGTAGAAGAACGGAAGCTTTTCAGGAATGGAAAACTTATTTAAGGTTTATTCCATTGATATTGATCATTGCCGTTCCCTTGTATGCCCTTACAAAAGTGGAGGATAAGGTTCAGGGAAGAAATACCGGATTGGAACAATTGCAAAAAAACTTCACCAGTATTGCAGGGGGTAATGTGGAGGGTTCGCTGAGTGAAAATATAGTTTGGCGATTAACCTGGTGGGGCAAGATCATTAATTACACTTTTGCCGGTCCTTATTTTTGGACGGGGAAGGGATTAGGGCTTAATCTGGCTATGGATGATGGGATCCCTGCCGATGATTCTACGGATCGCACCCCACTGCGTGCACCTCATAATTTTCACTTACATATCTTGGCCCGTTATGGCGTTCCTGTTTTTATAGTATGGTTGTTCTTTATACTGTATTTATTCAAGGCGCAGCGAGTAGTTGGGCCAAACGCCACAAAAGAAGAATCTTATTTTTTTAGCGCCTGTTTAGCTGCATTTTTAGTGAATGCCTCCTTTGATGTGGCGCTTGAAGGGCCTATGGCTGCTTTTCCTTTTTGGATCTGGGTGGGATTGTCGATGGCTCGTCAACAACTGCCTTTGCCACGCTCTCAAGACCGCTTGTAAAGAATCATTCAGCTCCTTCATTATTGGCGCTAACTTTGCGCATTATGAAAAAGTATTTTTTTCTACTGCTGACCATTGCCATTTCAACTGTTGTGGATGCCCAACAAAAATGGGATCTGCGTCAGTGTGTGGACTATGCGCTGCAGAATAATATTTCCATTCGTCAAATGGATCTGCAGTCTCAGTTTTCTGGACTTAATTATATTCAAAACAAAGCGGGTCAACTTCCTTCCTTATCACTTGGGGGTAGCTCCGGATTTCGGTTAGGGCGTTCTGAAAATCCTACAACCGGGGTGTTGGAGGATAATAACTTTTTTAATCTGGGCATGCAGTTGCAATCTGGTGTTAGTCTTTTTAATTGGTTCGCCATAAAAAATAATCGGGAATCCTCCCGCCTCAGCTGGGAGGCGGACAAATCGCAAACGCGCAAGGTCATGGACGACATTGCCCTGAATGTGGCGGTTTCTTATTTGCAAACTCTCTTGGCGCGTGAACAAGTAAAAGTTGCTGCTGTGCAAGTAGAGCAGGTGCGTGCGCAATTACGAGACACACGTAAAAGAGTAGATGCGGGTGTTCTTCCTGAATTAAATGCAGCAGAGTTGGAAGCGCAATTGGCAAGAGACGGTGCTGGCTTGATTAGTGCAGAGACCACGGCTGCACAATTGCTGCTGCAATTAAAAGCGGTGTTGAACCTGGATGCGGCAGCAGATTTTGATATTGCCACACCACCGGTTGATCAAATTCCGGTAGATCCATTAGCTGAGCTTCAGCCGGAAGTGGTTTATCTCACGGCTTTACAAATGTTGCCCCAACAAAAAGTAAACAAACTTAGAATTGAAGCTGCTGAAAAATCAGTGTTGGCAGCTAAAGGCCGTTTGTATCCCAGTATTTCGGCATTTGGAAGTTTATCGAGCAATGCTATTTCATTTAAACATGAAATTTATAACCAGGTCCTAACAGGATACAATGCTACCGGTGCACGCGTAAATGCGGGAGGTGTCTTTTTCCCGGTGGAAGTTCCCAGTTTCAAACAAGGCAGTAATGTAGTTGGTTATTATAGACCAGATGGTTTGGGCAAACAACTCAATACTAATTTTGGTCAAAGCGTGGGAGTAGGATTGAATATTCCCATACTGAATGGACGTAGTGCACGCATTAATCTGGATCGTTCTCGTTTACAGGTGCAGCAACTACAACTTCAATTAGAGCAGGCCCAACTTCAGCTCAAACAAGATATCTATAAAGCCTACACCGATGCGATAGCGGCATTGCAGAAATTTGAGGCAGATAAAAAAGCGCTGGCTACAGCTGAAAAATCATTTTCATTTGCCAGCAAACGTTACGATCTAAACCTGCTTTCGGCTTTTGAATTGATCAACAGTCAGGGCAATCAACAACGTGCGCGCATTCAGGCATTATATTCCAAATATGATTATGTATTTAAAATGAAACTCCTTGAATTTTACAAGGGACAAGGAATCAAATTGCAATAAACTATTTATACTACCACTATGGCGATGAATAAAAAACTAAAATGGACATTGATCGGAACAGCGGCTTTGATTACTGTTTCAGTAATCGGCAAGGTTATGGGTTCCGATAAAAAAGAAGAAAAAGTTACTGTTGAAAAAGTGGCCCTTCGCACTATTGTAGAAACGGTCAATGCCAGTGGAAAGATCTATCCGGAGGTTGAAGTAAAAATTTCTCCAGACATTTCCGGAGAAATTACCGAGCTGAATGTGCAAGAAGGCGACTCTGTTAAAAAAGGACAGGTACTAGCGCGTATCTATGCGGATATCTATGCATTACAACGCGATGAAGCAGCTTCCAGAGTAAGTCAAACCTCTGCATCGGTAGAAAATAGTCGAGCAGCAATTGAAGCCCTTCGTGCCAATTACAACCAGACCAAACTCACCTATGAGCGTAACAAAAAATTATTTGAGGATAAAGTAATCTCTCGTGCAGAATTGGAGCAGACAGAAACGG
>VGGU01000059.1 GCA_016868475.1 Bacteroidota bacterium | reverse complement strand
CGAATACCTCTGATAATCTTTACCAGCAGCTATATCCATCAGGATCATGGGGTAGGGATTACCTTACTGTGCCCAGTTATAACAGGCCCATTAATTTTTACAGGGTCATGAAAAAGGATCCTGCCACGAACGTATATGTAAATGGTACACTCGTTCCCGCGGCAAGCTTTGTAAATAACCGATATTATGAATTTACAGGTAATGTGCCAAATCGAGTTACGGCTGATCAAGCTGTGTCTGTTGCCCAATATTTTACTACTGCAAACTGCTCTTCAAATCCCCAGCCATATGATCCGGAAATGATTATTTTAAATCCGGTTGAACAAAACATTTCAAAGGTTACCCTTGTCAGTTCAAACCTAGTTGCGGGTAGCCCACAACACCATATACATGTGGTGGTGCCAACTGGAGGCACGGGTGTTTCTTCTTTTAGGATTGATAATAATCCAATCCCTGCCTCCTCCTGGGTGGTGCATCCACAAAACGCTGCGTATTCCTACGCCTATTTGGCAAACCTTACACAGGGGTATCACACACTTAGATCTGATTCGGGGTTTAACGCCCTGGCATACGGTTACGCCACTGCTGAATCTTATGGTTACTCTGCCGGAGCCAATGTAAAAGATTTGTATCAATTCATATCCATTGAAACTCCAAATTCCTCGGTAAATTTTCCAGCAACTTGTACAGGCACTCCTTTTTATTTTTCAATGACTTTTCCTTATCAGCCAACATCCATCAATTGGATATTTGGGGCTGCATTGAATGCAATGGGCATAGCGGATGTGAGTTTAGCCAATCCAACACCAACTTCTACAGTAATTGTAAATGGGCGCACTTTATATGTTTATAAACTTCCTACACAATACACCGTAACCGCTTCTAATATATATCCAATAAAAGTACTTGCTACTAACCCAACGCCAGATGGTTGTGGGGGAGAACAAGAAATTAATTATGATTTGGAAGTGTTAAACAGACCAACCGCTGGTTTTACTTACACGGGTACTTGTGCAAATACAGGTACACAGTTCACTGATGCTTCTAGTACAGGCAACAGACCTATTAATTCTGTAAACTGGACGTTTGGCACTGTAGGTACCTCTACTCAATTCAATCCTACCTACACCTTTACTACTGCGGGAACTTATCCGGTATCTTACTCATTAATTACTGACATCGGATGCAAATCAGACACCATTACGCAAAATGTTACCATTAATCCTTTACCCACAGGTAACATAACCGGAACTATTACTACTTGCCTCAACTCGCCCCAACCTACACTTACTTTTACGGGAGCTGATGCAACCCCTCCTTATACTTTTTCTTACAATATTAATGGTGGAGGAACACAAACCATTTCCACAACAGGTACAGCTAGCTCCGTAACCATCCAAGCACCCACGAACGTATTGGGAATTTTCTCTTATAATCTGATGAATGTTGCCGAATCTAGCACCGGGCTTTGTTCTCAAAACCAAACTGGATCTGCAATAGTTACCATTAACACAAACCCTACAGCAACTATTGCAGGTACTTTGTCGGTTTGTAAGGATGCAACATCTCCCCAAATAACTTTCACAGGAGGGGATGGAGTAGCACCTTACACGTTCACTTACAATATTAACGGAGGCGCTTTGCAAACGATAAGCTCTGCCTCCTCATCCAATGTGGCAATTATTGATGCGCCAACTGCAACGGTGGGCACTTTTACATATAACTTGATTGGCGTGGTGGATGTTAATAATACGGTTTGTAGTGGCAGTCCAACGGGTAGTGCAACTATAACTGTCAACCCGCTTCCCACAGCAACTATTGCAGGAACAGATACGGTTTGCCTCAATTCTTCGCCTGCACCTGTTACTTTCACCGGCAGTAATGGTACGGCTCCTTATACATTCAATTACAAAATCAATGGTGGCGCTGTTCAATCTGTTACCACCACTACGGGTAATGCTGTTACAGTAAATGCTCCAACTACTACCATTGGTGTTTTTGTTTATGAACTGATCAGTGTTTCAGATGCGAGTTCTACAACCTGTACACAAAACCAAAACGGAACGGCTGTCATAACCGTTTTCCCAACACCTTCTGCTTCCATAAGTGGAACCCTTGCCGTATGCGTTAATGCTTCAGCACCTCAAATAACTTTTACAGGAGCAGATGGCGATGCAGCCTTCACATTTACTTATACAATTAACGGGGGAGCTACGCAGTCCATCACTACTACCACCGGTAATAGTGTAACCGTTACAGCCCCTACATCCACAGCTGGCACATTTACCTACAATTTGCTTACAGTTACCGATGCAAATGGAGCAACTTGCATGCAAAATGCCACTGGCACGGCTGTGATAACTGTAAATCCTCTTCCTACAGCTACCATTGCAGGAACAACCAGTGTTTGTTTGAATGCTACTGAACCTCAAATTACATTTACAGGGGCAGGCGCAACAGCTCCCTACACCTTCTATTATACTATAAACGGCGGAGCATTACAAAATGTAACTACTACCTCTGGCAATAGTGTTACAGTGAATGCTCCTACATCCGTTGCTGGAACATTTACCTATGTTCTCCAAAGTGTTACGGATGCTAGCAGCACAGCTTGCAGCCAACTTCAATCAGGCACTGAATCAATTACAGTTTGGCCATTGCCCATTGCTGCCTATACTAACAATAGCCCAGTATGTCAGGAAGGAATAATAAATTTTTCAGACCAATCTGCTCCTAATGTAGGTACCTTAACTACTTGGCAGTGGAACTTCAATGACCCTATTAGTGGCAGTTTGAATACTTCTTCGCAGCAAAACCCTTCTCATTATTTCTCAACAGCAGGTACTTTTAATGTCAGCTTAACAGTAACTACTTCTAACGGTTGTATTAGTACCAATATTATTCCGGGTTTAGTGGTTCATCCTAAACCCAACGCTGGATATATCATTCCTGAGGTTTGTCTGAATGACACTTATGCACAGTTTACTGATACCAGCAGTGTAGCCGCACCATCCACTATAACCAATTGGTTATGGAATTTCGGGGATGCCAATGCAACACCACCTGGTAACGCCAACACCTCTACCTTGCAAAACCCTGTTCATAGCTATACTGCAGTGGGTCCTTATCAGGTTTCATTAATAACAACCAGCAATCAATCCTGCCGTGATACTATTGTTCAACAGCTGGTGGTCAATGGAAGTTTTCCTGTGGCTAATTTTAGCGTAAATCAA
>VGGU01000058.1 GCA_016868475.1 Bacteroidota bacterium | reverse complement strand
CGTCATGGTACGCGGGCCACGGGGTAGCACCCGCGCGGCTTTCACACCCGCGCGGAATATTCCGGAATAAAACATGAAATTCATCATTGCGCATTGTAACACGCAATAGATTGCTACGGTACGGCAACTGAAATGCAAGTTTTTACTCAAAGAATGAACAAATAATACTAATCATCTGACGCTTCCATGGACGGGCCAGGGCATTTATCTACCTGTTTCCAGGTGTGGTCATTCCGGCCACAGACTTTGCAGCCGGTAGCACGCCCTGTGCGAGTCCGCTTCCTTGCACGGCCCACTGCTGCATCCACGACAGCCGCACTTCCACTAGCTTTGCTCCCTGCTCGCACCGTGCTGACCACATCCCGCACCTGCTCCACAGGCAGAGATGAACTGCCACGACCTACGTTGTCATTAGTACAGTAAGCGCAGCACTATCAGACAAGAACGTTCACGGTGCATTCACGAACACAACAAGCAACATCGATAGTAGTAGCGGCTGTACTGGTTAGCTAACCGTTGGCAGCACGCGCCCCTTCTTCAAACAGTTCAGACGGTGGCGCATGCGACGCCCCCGCCAACTCCACTACCGTGCCTTCATCGGTGGCTGCGTAAACGGGCATGAAGAGATAATTTTTACGCTCACTTTGCAAGACAACACCATACAAGAAAATCACTGGGGCTACCGCTAGATATCACACCTGCCCCACGCACGCAACGAGAAAATAGACTCACACCGCTGTATAGGCACTCACTTGCGGTAGAAGTGTCTGCGACCCCATCGATCCCAACATCCTCCCCGTCCTCCCCTAATGACACTACCATCACACACAGACAACAGTGATATAAAACAAACTCTATATCGTACCTGCCAATTGCAGCGCTTCCTCCAAGTCGGCAAACGCTTCCATTGCAGAGCTCACCGCCGCATCAAAAGGTTCATCCTCAGCCTCGTCGTCAACGGCAGCGGCGCTGTCGCCTGTGGCGATATTAACATCTTCTGTCAGTTCCTGTGCGGATGAAACAGCAGAAAGCGTCAGCGAGGTCGCTTGCGCAGCATCCGCTAGAGACATCTTATTCAGTTGCCGCGCTATATCAGCCAGCATGTGATACGTGGTCTGCCCATATGATAATGCGCGCAGAGTCGGCGCTTGCGCCACAAGCGCTTCAATAGACTCGAATAACTGCTTGCAACCATCACGGATTTGGGGTAATGTCCGTGGACATCGCGGAATAACGGACACGTTCTCGGGCGCCACGACATCGCCGTTACTGGTTGGATCTTTCCCGCGAAGGAATAGTCCATCAACTGCGCCCGCACGACGCCACCTGTGATGCAACATGTCTGGGTGCCATGACGTCCCCGTTGCGGCGGACAGCGCAGCAAGTGCACAAGGGCAAGGCAAGAGCCTACACAACGACGGTGTCATGACATCGGAAAATACGCAGCACACATGACTCGCATTTGTGTCGGATAGAGACAAGAACAAACAAAGTGGTTGCCGCATAGCGCGCAGGTAGCCTTCACTTTTCCTTGCGCGTTGTACACGGTCCAATAGTCAACAGGACCATCTGCACCAGCCTCCCGACGAAGGAGAGGCAGCAACAAGCGCATCCTGTGTTCGGCCGCCGCAATGTCATCACATTTACAAGCCTGCAAAGTATACGTCAAAGACATTTCGCACTTATTGCGCAAAGCATACAGAGTATTCAGCGGATGTGCAGATATTTTTCCAAATAGCATCACCAGTGCGCTTTGTTGTAACAGCATGAACACTGCTTCTCGAAACACCTTTCACAATATTCTCAGGGTTATCCAGGAACACCTTTTCTCCCTCAATTATGATTTCAGAGTGGCGTTCGCGGATCTTGTCCCGGTCCGATTGCAACAGCGTAGGAATGGTAACGTTTACTGGCTGTCGCAACACCTCCACAGCAGCTTTGTCCGCAAAATTAAGGGCCTCGGTGTAAGACTGCGTCGCCATCGATCCACAAAACGCCAGTCGATAACATTTCCACCACTGCTTATGCAGTTTGCCGACACCGGTTAAATATTTCACGTCAGCCAGTGACAATGAGGGACACGCCAAGACTTGCTGCCAAGTTTCGGCTGCAGTGTCCACGTCCGTGATAGCATAGCACAGAGCGAATATGCGGGCCATAACGAACTTCTGCGCGTCCGGGTTGTGTGAAAGCGCCTTATTGCAATTGTTCGTCAAATGCCTACAAGTACAGAAACGTAATAAATTTTGCCACATGGAGTAACCGACGGTTTGCCCACCAGCAGCATCGGAATTCCAATACGGGCCTGCTATCAACAGGACACTGCTGTAAACCCACAGTTTCCGACATCGCTGCCGCCGCAGATGACACAGGAGGCACTGGTACTGCGAGCACTGCAACCGGCGGCACCACGGCGCCTTCAGGCACTGGGGCTGCAGCACCCGCCTGCGCGGACACTGCGGCTGGATCCATAACTGCGACTGCAGGCACTTGCAACGACGGCACAATAGCCGCCGGTGGTACCGCTGTAGTCGCACGCGCTTGCATGGACGGTGCGCCAGCAGCGTTGGGCCCCGTAGTGCCGGCCGCGAGCCCAAGTTGCCTGGCCAACCTTAGTTCCCTAAATGAAATGCGAATTGTCGCAATGCCATTTCCACCATCAATCATATACGCCTCTATCGGCATGGGACATCCTGGACACATACGGTGCCACATTTCGCATAACTTCTGAACAGCCCATTGCATAATATCTCCTCTTTCTGACTTGGCATAACACCGCGCAATCCTCTGCCCCTCCCCCGTGTTCGTTATCACATCAAAACCCATCATCGTGTACGAATCAGCAGTCATCCTCTGAGCACAATCGATTCCCAGAAACTCAGGATATCGCTTAAATAGTGCTTGCTGCGCGGTTGAAGAATAAAATATACCAAGAGGCTCCCCCTGTGGACAGCACACCATCACACACCGTACAATTTATCCCACATGCCCGCACACCTTGCTTGGTCCAGGTTTCTCTTCCACCAAATATGCATAGAATACATCTGTCATTTCGCTTAAAGCTTTTAGTACGTCAGCAACTTTGTGTGTTGCTGCCACGCTTCCGGCTTGCTGGCGGTATCGTCGAATGAGTGCCAACACTGAATGAATGCCAGCCCTTGTAAACACCGTGTAGCTAGTGTGGCGCTTCAGAAACCGCTTGACCGCCCTGCCATTAAATTTGATGCCCACCACATCAACGTACAGAAACAATTTAAT
>VGGU01000057.1 GCA_016868475.1 Bacteroidota bacterium | reverse complement strand
CGTAAGAACCGTAATATGTTCCGGCACCAGCATTACTAAAAATATACCCAGGGATACCTCCGTTAAGGTCATCATTACGAACTATGCAGCGAGTAGCACTGATTGTAATCAAGGAATATTGCTGTGCCCCATAGAAAACAAATGCAGGAAATACAACATCGGTAAATGTGCCAGACATTTCATATACCCCATCCCAAGGATTCTTTGCACCGATCTCAATAACAATTGATTTTTCAAATGAGATCTTACTATCAGCAGTAACGCTGGTAATTGTAAATCCAAGGGCATAAAGACGGCTTGGATTAAGCAGCTGAGCGTTGGGGATAGTTATACGGATTTCCTTGGCAAAGTCACCGGGATTAAAGGCAACTGTATAATTTCCACCCAATCCACCAGACTTGGTAACCCCGCTACCAACAAGGGTATAGAAGCTAGCTGGAAGATGTAAATAGTTTGGATTTGCAGCGCGTACAGCAGCAGTATCATCCTTAATAGTTACCGTGGTAGATCTATTAAGGTCAGCACTATTGGCAGCATCCTTCCGAACGTCACAAACTGTGATGGTTTGCGGAGTAGTTACAAAATCAATAGGATTGCTTTGAACTTTAGCAGGGCTGCTTCCTCCAAATACTTTAATAAAGGTTGCGCCTTCATCTTTTAAAGGAGTCACTTCCTTTTTGATACAAGCAGTGAACCCCAAAGCCAAAGTGAGGAAAACGAGTATTGATGATTTCATATTCATAGTTGTTTCTTTTAGTAGTTTAGATTACTGATCCCACCAAACTTTAGTGTCCATGATATCTCCGCCGATTGCAGCAGCAGCAGCAGTTACTGCCGCAGTGTTGGTTGCATAAGAGGTAACTCCATATGTGTAACGTCTAGGAATTTGGCGTGAAGTGTTCACCGCATCTGGTGCAGGGGTAAGCACAGGGAAACCAGTTCTTCTCCAAATACTCCAACCACGTAATCCATTAGGATAAGCAGCAAGGTATTCCTGTATGGCTATGTTCCGAATATTAGCAGCGGTGCCTGCTGCACTAGACAAGGCAACACCAGCTTGTGAGTAGTATGCAGCATCTGGCTGAGGCAGTCCCCATTGCGAAAATGAAGCGGCAATTCCTGCCTGATATAAGGCATTCATATTTTCTGTTGTCCAACCACGATCAGCTGCCTCGGCACGTAGCAATTGAGTTTCTGCAGCAGAAACAAGCACAACTGAACTATTAGATTGACGATAGGATGCTGAAAGTATACGAGCCCATGTAGGATTAGCTTGTGTCCAAGGATCTACAAAGCCACGTACACGTCCGTAAGGTACGCCCAGACTAGAAGATCCAAAAGCTGCCTGACGGCCATCGCCAAGTGAGCTCACCAAAGCAACCATTGGAGCGCTTTCACCGTAGTCACTACGGGTAAAATAAAGCGCATACCATGGAGATTGGAAATTTCCACCAGGATAGTTAACCGTGAAATTGTCCGCATTTGTAGAAATATTTCCACCTGCATCAGCTAAAGCAGCGCGGAATTCACCGGCAGCCCAGCCACTTGTAGCGGGGTAACGCTTGCTAACCTGTATGGCTAAACGCATGCGGAGTGTGTTTGCAAGTTTTTTCCATTTAGCTGCATCGCCACTGTACATGATATCTCCGGAGATTGCAGAACTGGAATTAAAAGATGCAGCTGCCTGCGTTAGCTCACTCATACAACCCCGGTAAACATCCTCCTGCTTGTCGAAGCCAGGATATTTGTCTCCTTTTAACGCTTTTGAGTAAGGGATATCTCCCCAGCGATCAGTAATGGTACTGAAAATAAATGCTTTCAAAATCCTTGCAACCTGAGTCATGTTGTTGCTAGTATTGGTATTTATGATATTTTGAAGATCATTTAAAGCGCCAGAATATTCCCCTTCAAAACTAATTTGAGGAATGGAATAAAGAGATGCGTCAGTATACTGAGTTTCAGAAAAATACTGGCAGTAAAGACCGCCACGCAGCTGCGTACCATAACCACCCAAACCAGCTTCCACATTTGTCAACAACGCGGAGAGAATTGGTGTAGTAGTTGCAGCAGGGTTAGTATTAGTATCTCCAAAATCAGAGGAGTACCTTTTACAACTGGAGAACAGTATTCCCAGTGCAAGAGTAAATCCTAATACTTTTTGTATGCGAAAGTTTCTCATAGTCATATCTTTTATTGTTAATCTTAACATGATTTGTTAGAAGCTGATTTTGAGGTTAGCACCTAGACCTCTTGTGCCTGGCATATTTCCTGCCTCACCACTAATATTTGAGATCTCTGAAGGGTCAAAATCATCTGTCTTCGCATAGATCAGGATGGGATTGCGTGCAACAATTGAAAGCACTGCACGTTGCGCCCAGCTAACACCCCACTTTTTGATAGGCAGCGTATAACCTACTGAAACTTCACGAAGTTTTACAAAGGTTAAATCATATACATAAGGATCGAAAGTTTTGCTATAGTAAAGGCTATGGAAATAGTCCTGCCCCTCAACATATTTATCAACCTTGTTCCCGTTAGCATCTACCCCAAATACGTGTACCCCACCACCGTTGGCAACTAAATCACGGATTGGGTTTCCTTTATCATTCAAAACCGCTGTGCGAGCAGTCAATCCAGAGAAAGACCCCCACATGTTAGACAAGGAGAAAAACTTACCGCCAATTCCCCAGTCCGCGTTTGCGTTTAATACAAATCCTTTGTATTCAAGCTGTGTTTGGAATCCGCCAGTATGTTTAGGAAGTGCACTTCCGTAAAATACGTTAGGATCATTTACGTATGCACCATTTGCATCCAACACAGGTTGACCATTAATACGCTTGATACCATTACCGAAAATTTGGCCCCACTGACGTCCTTCCTGGTGTACCATGTAAGGACCTGTGCTTCCCCAAAGTCCTTCAATAGAAATACGAGTATCGTCTTTACCATCGTCAGAGATTGTAACAACCTTATTCTCTGCCAGGATACCCCAAGTAGCATTGATCTCCCATTTCAAATTCTTACCCCAAACCGGGCGTCCCATGGCCTGGATATTATATCCTCGCTTGGTAATCAAACCGGCATTGGTACGTAAGCTGGTATATCCACTGGTACCATTGATAGGAATAGATGTTGGGAAGTCCTTATCATCACCAGTCCAATAAGTAACAGAGGCACCAACACGGTTCTTCAAGAATCGTAAATCGATCCCAACCTCACGCTGACGTGTGACAGATCCACGGATATTGGGATCTACTAACTGGTCAGGTGTAGACATCAAAAAGTTGCCATTCCATT
>VGGU01000056.1 GCA_016868475.1 Bacteroidota bacterium | reverse complement strand
CGGCCTATGTTCGTAATCAGTATAAGTACATTCGAAAAATTCTAATAGTAGGTTCCGCAGAACTCTCTGATTCTTTATATCGATCGGGCATGCTGATCAACAACCTTAGATACACGTTGGTTGGAATTATTGGTGAGCGGCCTAATAATGGATTTGCTATTAATTACCTGGGGGGTATTACTGAGTTAGAAGCAACGCTTAGTAATAATGAGGTGGATGAAGTTTTTTTGGCGCTCCCCAGCTTTCAATCTGATAAGATCAATTTTGTAATTGATTGTTGTGAAAAAATGCAGGTGCAGGTAAATGTAATAAACGATTTTAATCGTATTGGCAGCGGCACCCTGGGCACTACTACCTATGCAGGATTCCCTGTGGTTGGATTGCGTTATTTTCCCTTGGACGATGTGGAGAATCGTTTTTTCAAGCGAAGTTTTGATTTGCTGTTTTCGTTCTTGTTTTTGGTGTTCATCTTTAGTTGGTTGGCTCCGATTATGGCTTTATTAATAAAATTAAATTCCAAAGGGCCTGTATTTTTTAAGCAGGATCGCTGGGGGCTGAACAATAAAAAGATCGTTTGCTATAAATTTCGAACCATGCAATATGAGACTGCAGCAGAAAAAAATGAATTTAAGCAAGCTGTCAAAAATGATCAACGAATAACCTCGCTGGGGCGTTTTCTGCGTAAAACCAGCCTGGACGAACTCCCACAGTTTATTAATGTATTAAAAGGGGATATGAGTGTGGTTGGTCCCCGTCCGCACCCCATTCCTCTTTCTCAAGAGTCAAAAGACATTGTTCAGAACTATATGATGCGTCATTTAGTAAAACCGGGCATCACGGGCTGGGCGCAGGTAAATGGAAGTCGTGGCCAAATTCAATCATCAGCTGAAATGAAGCGAAGAGTAGCATTTGATCTTTGGTATATCGAGAATTGGAGTTTTTGGCTGGATTGCCAAATTATATTACAAACAATAGTCAATTTGTTAAAAGGAGACGAAAGGGCTTATTAAACCAAAGGGCTTAAAATTTATCAGATTAGCGGATATTTGTAAATATGATTAAAATCATATCTTTTAAACAGTAATTTGAATAATCTTTGAACCACCAATTGCTTATGCTGAAAAAATTCAATATAGTTCCAAGGTGGATCATTTTTTTGATCGATACTTTTATTTGCAATTTTTCCTTGCTCTTAGCTTGCCTGATTAGCGCCAACTTAAATCCGCGTTTAATTAATTTTCAAGAGTTAGGGTCCAATTTGGTAGTGTTAACTGCAATTACCACGTTGTTCTTTTTCAACTTTAGAACCTATTCCGGCATTGTTCGTTATACCGGAGAGCAGGATGCATTCCGCATTAGTTTAGCCGTCCTGGCTAGTTATATAATCCTGGGATTGCTGAGTGGGGTATCGATGGTTAACGGACAAGCATTTGTTTCTCTTCCGCTGGTTACTTTATTGATCAGTGCATTGCTTAGTTTTTTAGGGTTAATCTCATACCGATTAATAATTAAGTACTTTTTCAGCTACCTGCGTAATTCCAAAACGAATCCCCGTTATGTGATTATTTATGGAGCGGGAGAAATGGGATTTGCAACCAAGAGTGTGTTGGAGCGTGATCGACACGCAAAAGTGAAAGTGATTGCCTACTTAGACGATAATCCATACAAATCAGAAAAGGTAGTGGATGGGGTTAAAATTTACCCCTTTGAGGAACTGGACAATTTATTAAAGTACTATGAAGTGCATGAGATTATTATCTCCAGCTTCTCAATCCCTGCGCGCAAACGGACACAGTTAGTAGAAATATGTTTGGAAAAAAATATTACGGTATTAAATGTGCCACCGCTCGACAAATGGATCAATGGTCAGTTTACTAAAAAACAATTGCAGGCTATTAAAATTGAACAGCTTCTTGAGCGTGACCCCATTCAGATAAACCACCAAGGGCTGGGTATGCAGTTAAAGGGTCGTCGCGTGT
The DNA here is from genome assembly GCA_016868475.1 of Bacteroidota bacterium. Taxonomy (GTDB): domain Bacteria; phylum Bacteroidota; class Bacteroidia; order Chitinophagales; family Chitinophagaceae; genus JJ008. Next base: position 1,580 of record VGGU01000056.1, on the reverse strand, counting down.
TGGTTACGGGTGGAGCGGGCTCGATTGGAAGCGAGATTGTTCGTCAATTATTAAAATATCATCCGGCTACCATTGTAATTGTTGACCAGGCCGAAACGCCTTTGCACGATTTGGAGCTTGAGCTTACGGGTATCAAAAACGGCACCAAGCTTGTGTTTTTCCTGGGTGATGTTCGAAGCAAAAGCCGGATGGAAGAACTGTTTGCCAATTTTCATCCGCAGATTGTTTACCACGCTGCTGCTTATAAGCACGTACCCATAATGGAACTCTCACCCTCGGAAGCAATCCTTACCAACGTGGGCGGTACCAAACTAATCTCTAAACTCGCTGTTAAATACCAGGTACAACGTTTTGTGATGGTGTCTACTGATAAAGCAGTGAACCCCACGAATGTAATGGGAGCTTCTAAACGTTTGGCCGAGATTTTTATACAAGAGCTTGCTGAGTCTTCCTCTCAAACTAAGTTTATCATTACACGATTTGGTAATGTATTAGGGTCAAACGGATCCGTTATTCTCCGTTTCAAAGATCAGATTGCAAAAGGCGGTCCGGTTACTGTAACACATCCTAATATTATTCGGTATTTTATGACCATTTCCGAGGCAACACAATTGGTATTGGAAGCGGGGTCGATGGGTAATGGAGGTGAGATATTTTTATTTGATATGGGTAAGCCGGTGCCTATTGTGGATTTAGCACGTAAAATGATTCGTTTATCAGGACTCGTGCCAGGAGTAGATATTGATATCAAATACACAGGGCTGCGCCCCGGTGAAAAATTGTACGAACGATGCAGAAAACACATTGCCCACACACCATGAAAAAATATTGGTTGCAAAAGTGCGTGAAAGCACAATCAATAATTTTGAACAAGAATTCTTGGCACTATTTCAACTGGCCTCCAACGCTGAAAATAACATGAGTCTGGTTGCTAAGATGAAGGAGTTGGTTCCGGAATTTGTAAGTAATAACTCCGTGTATGAACAGTTGGACGGCAATAATGCAACTGTTGTTTCTATTAAGAAGGTTGGGTGATTTATTCCATCAATGCTTAAGCTGAAAAACCGCAGGTACTGGAAGGTTTAGCGGCGGCAGATTTACAGTTTGCGACAATTTCATAACGTTAACACCCAGGCTGTCAATTTTAAAGGAACCTGACAGCCCTGCAATCAATGGCATAGAAAGTATTAAACTATCCTCATTGCTGCTAAATCTCCAAGTAAAGTTTCCTGCAGTGCTGGGAGTACACACATCGGTAGATTCGTCTATTGTTCCCGTTTTGTCGGTCTTTAAAGTGTACAGATTATCCTTATAGCAATTGGGAACCTGTCCGCCTGCATCCTGCCCGGCAATGGTAACCTTATCATACTTCCAGGCCTTGCTGGTAATTAGTTCGGTTTTGGTGGGAGGTTTGCTGCTTTTTTCTTTTTTACAAGCAATGGCAAAAAAACAAAGCAGGAAAGAACTAATAAGAACAATACCTTTCATAGTAATTAAAATTTATTAGTAGCCTCGACAGGAATCGAACCTGTATCTGGAGCTTCGGAAACTCTTATACTATCCATTGTACTACGAGGCCG
>VGGU01000055.1 GCA_016868475.1 Bacteroidota bacterium | reverse complement strand
CCAAATACCGCCCCTATATTAATGCCGCTACTATGCTTGGGCAAAGCAAAAATGCATATCAAGCTGAAATAGATGCGGCCTGCGAGTTGATTGATTTTTTACGTTTCAATGTCCATTACCTAAGTGAAATTTACAAACAACAACCTATAAGCAGCGCAGGCATTCACAACCGTTTGGAGTATCGTCCTCTTGAAGGATTTGTGTTGGCCATTACCCCTTTCAACTTTACTGCAATTGGCGGAAACTTACCTACCTCTGCGGCCCTGTGCGGAAATGTTGTGGTGTGGAAATGTGCCTATACACAAATCTATTCAGCACAATTAACCCTTCATATTTTAAAGGAGGCTGGTTTGCCTGATGGGGTCATCAACTTGATTTATGTGGATGGACCAGCGGTTGGAGAGATTTGTTTTTCTCATCAACATTTTGCAGGAGTTCACTTTACGGGATCTACACAGGTTTTCAATAGGATGTGGGAAACCATTGGGAAGAATATAGGCCGTTATAAATCATACCCACGAATTGTAGGTGAAACAGGTGGAAAGGATTTTGTGTTGGCTCACAGAAGTGCCAATCCTGATGTGGTAGCAACTGCATTATTAAGAGGCGCTTTTGAGTTTCAGGGACAAAAATGTTCAGCAGCCTCTAGAGCCTACATACCCTCCAACATCGCTGAAGAAGTAAAGCAGAAACTCATTGCAGGTGTTCAGCAATTCAAAATGGGTACTGTTGAAAATTTTTCAAATTTCATCAACGCTGTTATTGACAACAAGAGTTTTCAAACTATAAAGCAATACATTGAAATTGCTAAAAAGGATCCAAAGTGTAAGCTATTGGTAGGAGGAAAATGCGACGATAAAGAGGGTTATTTTATCCAGCCTACTATAATCGAAACAAGGAACCCTCACTCAACCACGATGTGCGAAGAGATCTTTGGCCCGGTTTTAACACTATACGTTTATCCTGCAGCTCATTTTGACAAAGCCTTAGCACTGGTGGACTCCACTTCTCCTTATGCGCTTACTGGCTCTATAATTGCTCAAGATCGAGAGGCTGTAGCTTTGGCCACCGATAGACTAAGACATGCTGCGGGCAATTTCTACATTAATGACAAGCCAACCGGAGCCGTAGTGGGACAACAACCTTTTGGCGGTGGTCGAGCTTCCGGTACCAATGATAAAGCAGGATCGCCATTAAATCTCTATCGTTGGTTAAGCGCCAGAACCATCAAAGAAACCTTTAATCCTCCCACTGATTTCCGGTACCCCTTTCTTCAAGAAAAATAAAACAGTAACTGTGCAGGTACTAGTAGATACAAAAAAAGTTTATGACACATTAGATCAGTTGGCTGCGGTCATTTCTGCTGCCAACCCTGATTTTTCAACTACTGTTATGGTAGGAATTCAGCAGGGAGGCGCATTGGTGTCAGAATATTTGTATGAGCTATTGTTAAAAAATGATCCCAAAGCCAATTCGCTTGAACATGGCAAATTGGACATCACTTTTTATCGAGATGATGTTAGGAATAAAATTCTTGCTCCTGATCCCATGCACTTACCCTTTTCAATTGAAGGTAAAACGGTGATCTTAGTAGATGATGTTTTGTTTACCGGACGTACAATTAAAGCGGCGCTGGATTCATTGTTTGATTACGGAAGACCTGAACGAGTTCAATTATGTGTGCTGGTGGATAGAAAAGAACATAGACAATTTCCTATTCAACCTGATTATACAGGCATGGCCATTCCATCCAATAAAACCGACAAATTAAAACTAGTGATCACACAAGATAATGAGCCACAAGTAGTTCTGATTAATCAATAATTTACCTTAATTTTGCTTTTTAATGCAACTATCCACCAAACATCTGCTGGGCATTAAAAATCTTACCGCTGAGGATATTTCACTTATTTTATCTACCTCACAGCAATTCAAAGAAGTTTTACAAAGGCCTGTAAAGAAAGTTCCATCGTTGAGAGAAGTAACGGTGGTTAATCTTTTTTACGAAAATTCTACTCGAACCCGAATTTCATTTGAACTGGCAGAAAAAAGACTAAGTGCCGATATCATCAACTTTACAGCTTCAGCCTCTTCTGCTGCAAAAGGTGAAACCTTATTGGATACTGTAAACAACATCTTATCCATGAAAGTGGATTTAGTGGTGATGCGGCACAGTGCCAGCGGAGCTCCCCATTTTTTAGCAGAGCATATTCCTGCCGCCATTGTAAATGCAGGAGATGGCATCAACGAGCATCCGACACAAGCATTGTTAGATGCTTTTTCTATACAGGAAAAAACGGGTTCACTGGCCGGAAGAAAAGTGGCATTGATTGGAGACATCATGCATAGCCGCGTTGCACAAAGCAATATTTATCTCCTTAAAAAAATGGGGGCTTCGGTGGTAGTTTGTGGTCCGCCTACTTTAATCCCTAAGTATATTTCACAGGCTCTGGGAGTTGACGTAAGCTACAATCTACGAGAAACGCTGGAATGGTGCGATGTGGCCAATGTGCTGCGTATTCAATTAGAGAGGCAGAATCAGGTTCTTTTCTCCTCCTTGCGGGAATATAATTTAGCCTATGGTATCGGAAAAGAATTGCTGGACAGTTTGCATAAAGATGTTGTGATCATGCACCCTGGTCCGATTAACAGAGGGGTAGAGCTGAATAGTGATGTGGCCGATAGCAAACAATCCATCATTTTGCAGCAGGTTGAAAATGGGGTAGCGGTTAGAATGGCTGTACTATATTTGTTGTCTGGCAGATCGGTTGCCAAATAAACAGATTCCTATGAATCGTATATGCCTTTTTCCCGGCACTTTTGATCCGCTAACATTAGGTCATGTGGACATTATTAATCGCGCTTTACCACTGTTTGACAAAATAGTTGTTGGTATTGGGTTGAATGCGGCAAAAGGACCCATGTTCACTCCAGAACAACGGTTGTCATGGATACAAGAGATATACCAGAATGAACCCCGAGTTGAAGCGGCTATTTATGATGGGTTAACAGTTGAGTATTGCAAAAAAATCGGTTCGCACTTTATTCTTAGGGGAATACGTTACGTAAGTGACTTTGAGTATGAGAAAACAATCGCAGATGCCAATCGTACTCTTGATCGCACCATTGAAACAATTTTTTTAACGGGCGAACCCAAGTATACCTCGGTTGCCTCTACCATTGTTAGGGATATAATCAGAAACGGAGGAGATGCGTCACCCTTTTTACCCGATGTTATTGCTCGAGCGGTTCCAGGCGCTTAACACCAACCGAATGGAGGGATAAGTATCAGCAAGATAGTTATCAATATCCGCTGCCGAAACCCATTCTATTTTTTCGATACCCTCTTCCTGTTGCGGCATTAGCGTTGGGTTTTCGTTGGTAATGGCTTTCATTTCAAACCAATGCGTTTCCTTATGAATTTGAACCCCGTTTTCCTCATAGCTGTGTGTGGTGATTAGCAAGAGATTCCCCAGGGTTAAATGAGTTATTCCGGTTTCTTCCTTTACTTCTCGAATTGCGCAGGATTTAATGTTTTCCTCAGGATCTAACTTTCCTTTTGGGAGGTCCCATTTTTTTCTTCGAAAAATAAAAAGCACTTGATTGTTCTCATTGACCACAACGCCTCCGCCAGCCAGTATTTTCTT
>VGGU01000054.1 GCA_016868475.1 Bacteroidota bacterium | reverse complement strand
ATGCTGATTTTTGACCAACAGGATTGGAATAAACAGCGAAAGGAATGGGGACGGGTATACCAACCATTTAAAATGTTCTCCTCAGGCAAAGTATACACTTTAGGGAAAAACTGAATGATGCAGTGATTGGAGAATCCGGTCAATATGACCACCCTAATCCAGTCCAAACTGACCACCCCCTTTCATTGGGTTAAAACCAGTGTTTTCCGGCGCAAACTGACCACCCCTTTTCATCGTTTTTAATTTGGTTGTTTTAGTGGCCATAATAACAGATAGTTGGGTATAAAATCCAGCTGTCAATGGCAAATAAAACAATTGATATGTCTAAAATAAGACAGATTCTTCGCTTTTTTACGCAAGGCAAGAGTAAAATATTTATTAGCAAGCAAACGGGCGCTTCCCGTAATACTGTAAAACGCTATATCCGTAAGTTTTTGCAAGAGAAGCTTACCTATGAAGCTATTAGCGAGTTAAGCGATGCAGAATTAGAAGTGCTTTTTGGAAGCAGTCAGCCAGTAGATTTAGGTGAGCGTTATGATGAGTTGCAGCGCTTGTTGCCAGACTTTGAAAAGCGCTTTAAGCAAAGAGGGGTAACTATCTTAATGCTATTTTCAAAATACAGAGAGCTCTGTCCTAATGGTTATGGGCATACACAACAAGGTTGATCAGCGGCCGACCTTGGAAAGCCCGCGTTGGGTATCATTTCTTCCATGGTTGAAAATCTTTTTTAAGTTGAATAGGGGCGAACAGAATTTCACGATAACCGTTCCTTTCATACAACACGCCCAGCGTTTTTTTGTTTACTAAAACCAAATCGCTACTGGCGGCAAGCCCCCCTTTTCTCCTGATCACCGTCTATTAACAACGGGGGTTTCAGGCAAACCCCCTTGCCCAAACCAAAACGAACCACCAGACCATCTCTTCGGTAGGCCGGTAAAACAAATAAAAGGATGGAGAATTTGTGTAATTGTGTCAAATTTGTTCCTGCTGAAGATAGTATACCCCCCCGAAAATGAAAAAAATTATCCTTGTTGCGTTTGTTCTTTTGTTTATTGTTCGTTCATTCGGACAAACGCTTCCCGAACCCGTAACCCTTCCAAGCGGATGGTCGTTGACTCCTGCTGGTAACTCCTTCCCATTGGGAGATTTGCCACTGAATATTATTCCGGATCACAAGGGCCACCACATGGCGGTTACCAACAACGGACAAAGTACACAAACCATTCAGCTAATAAAAATTGAAAAACAACAGGTGGTTGATGAGGTGGTGGTTCCTAAATCCTGGTATGGAATGGCTTTTTCTTCCGATGATAAAAAATTATATGTAGCCGGGGGACACGACAATCGAATTCTTGTTTACAATATAGAAAACGAAAAATTACATTTAGCTGATAGTCTTTTGCTTGGAAAACCCTGGCCAAACCGAATAGGACCAGCAGGAATAGCAATTGATAACAAGCGCAACCTGCTTTATGTGGTAACGCGAGAGGATAAAAGGCTATATCATATTGATCTTGTTACAAAAAAAATAGTTGCGCAGTATGGGCTTGACGCCGAAGCCTATGATTGTAAGTTAAGTCCCAATAGCAAAGAACTTTATGTCTCTTGTTGGGGTGGCGACAAGGTGCTGGTCTTTGATCTTGAAAATAAACAGTGGACGCATTTTATTGCGGTTGGAGACAACCCCAATGAAATGCTGATTACACCGGCAGGAGATCGGCTGTTTGTTTGTAATGCCAACGATAATACCGTTTCGGTTATTTCGCTTGCAACAAAAAAAGTTATTGAAACACTTGATGCAGCACTGTTTCCCAATTCCCCAAGCGGCTCCACCTCAAACAGCATTGCACTACATGACAAAAAGCAACTGCTTTTTATTGCTAATGCAGACAACAACTGCATTGCTGTTTTTGATATTAAAATACAAGGACAAAGCGTACCAATAGGATTTATTCCGGTGGGTTGGTATCCAACCTCTGTTCGTGTTATTGGAAATAATCTGTGGGTTGCTAACGGGAAGGGTATGTCTTCCAAAGCAAACCTCTTTGGCCCCTCACCCTTGCGAAAAAAAGAAGAGGTTATCCACCATGGGTTTATTACAAAGCCCGGAAGCGAAGTGGAATACATAGCAGGACTCTTCAAGGGGACCATGTCGATTATCGAAATACCCAAACCAAATACACTCGAATATTATACGCGCACGGTTTATACAAATTCACCGTATTCGCCCGAAAAGGGGGCCCAAGCTGATTTGTCGGCGCCCAGTTTTCCTATTCCAAACCGTATTGGACAGACCTCTCCGATCAAGCATATATTTTATGTAATCAAAGAAAATAGAACCTATGATCAAGTGTTGTCGGATATTCCCGCTGGTAATGGGGACAGCTCATTGCTATTATTCGGAAGAAGTGTAACCCCCAATCAACACAAGTTGGCCGAGGAGTTTGTGTTGTTGGATAATTTTTATGTAAACGCAGAAGTAAGCGCAGACGGACACAACTGGACCATGGGCGCCTATGCAAATGATTATTTAGAGAAAACGTGGCCCAGTAGTTATGGTGGTCGTGGAGGAACATATGGTGGTGAGGGCGAACGAGAAATTGCTAACAATAAGGGAGGATTTTTCTGGGACAACTGTATGCGCCACGGAAAAAGTTTTAGGTCTTATGGCGAATTTGTAAGTGGCGATAAACCCACGATTAAAACCTTACAAAACAATATTTGCACCTATTTCCCCGACTACAATCTATCAATTCGGGACACCACCCGAATCAGATTGTGGGAGCGCGATTTTGATTCGTTGATGCGTATTGGTAAAATCCCGCAGTTTAATACTATTCGTATTGGTAATGATCATACAGAGGGTGTTAAACTGGGACGCCCCTCTCCTTATGCACACGTAGCTGATAACGATCTGGCTGTTGGAATGTTGGTTGAAAAACTGGCCACATCGCCCATTTGGTCTGAATCAGCAGTATTTGTTGTAGAGGATGACGCGCAAAACGGAGCCGATCATGTTGATGCACACCGAAGCACTGCTTATCTTTTTGGGGGATTTGTTAAGCGAGGCTTTGTTGATCACACGCTTTATACCACCACCTCTATGTTAAGAACCATGGAGCTAATTTTGGGACTTCCCCCAATGACACAATATGATGCTGCAGCAACTCCCATGTGGCGTTGTTTCGATACCCTGGCCAAGCCATACCCATTCAAGGCATTAATTCCCGCAGTAGATTTTAATGAAAAAAATACTGCAAAAAATGAGTGGCAGCGCAAATCTGAAAATTTTGATTTTGCAAAAGAAGACAGCAATAACGATCTAGAATTTAATCGTGTATTGTGGCACGGGCTTAAAGGAAATCAACCCTATCCGGGACCAAGACGTGCCGCATTTATACTTCCTAAAACCGAAGACCCCGATTAAACGCAAGTATACAATATGAAAAACACCATTATTTATTTTTCCGCACTGTTATTGCTTGTAGCCTGTAAACAAACCAACATGGAAAAAACGCCTTATGCTCGGCTGGCCTTGAGCATGAAATTGAAGTGGATCTCGGTGGGGCCTTTTTTGTTTGTGCTCATATTTTTGCTGTTTAAAGGTGTAAAAATCAGATAGTTACAACCAACTCAGCGATGCTATATGAAGCAGAAAACGGCAAAATGGGACGGGGTACAGAGACCCCTTTTTGTGCTCCGCAAGTGCTCGGCAACCGTGCATTATCGTGCACTTATTTGCTTTTTATTGCAAACAAAAAAGCCTGATAATCAACAATGTTCTTGATTATCAGGCTCTAACTGTGG
>VGGU01000053.1 GCA_016868475.1 Bacteroidota bacterium | reverse complement strand
TTAAGCCTTGCCAGTTCGGCTTGTTGGGGCTTTTGGTCTTCAAACGGCTGCCCGGTTTGTCGACGCTTCGCCTTCCAGGCATACAAGGTCGCCTCCGCCACCCCTAAATCTTGCGCCACCTTGGGGATGCCATCCTTATCAGCGCGTTCTAACGCTTGCTCTTTAAACTGTGCGGTATATCTTTTGTAGGCAGACCGTACTGTTATATCTTCTTTCTTGGTTTTCATTGTTGACCTCGGGCTTAAAGATTACTCTATTAGCCAAGTGTCCGAAAGAACAGGGCAAGATCAAGCGGTCGTTTTGTGAAACAAAACGCCCGCTTGTTTATGCCTGATTACTCACTCAAGCTTAAGTCAATGTAACACCCGCCACTTGACCTATGATTTGTAGATCTTGCGCATCGAGTTCAGATTTCGTCACATGAGACCAGTCTATAGAATTAACTACCTCAGGCGATTTTAGGTTGATTTCAGACCAATCCACTTTACCCCAGTCAATAGCTTTGTACTGGTCTAAATTACCTTTTAGGTCATTAAAGTCAACTTTTCCCCAGTCGATGGCTTGATATTGTTTGGTTTTTGAAGAGAGATCACTAAAGTCTACTTGTCCCCAATTTACATTTTTTTGATCAACTTTGCTCCAGTCCACTTTAGATGAGTCAATTTTACTGAAGTCGATAGCAGCTACATTTTCCCCAATTTTGCTGAAATCAACTTTAGCGACATTAGCACCCAGTTTGCTGAAATCCACATTAGCAACCGCGTCACCCATAGCACCAAAATCTACTTTGCTTACATTAGCCCCGAGTTTGCTGAAGTCGATAGCCCCGACGTTAGTTCCAAGTTTCGACCAGTCAATATTGGCAACCACGTCCCCCATAGCTTTAAAATCAACCTTGGCTACATCGGCACCCAGTTTGCTAAAATCGACTTTGGCAATATTCTCTCCTAAAGCTTTAAAGTTGACTTTGGCAACATTGTCGCCAAGTTTACTAAAGTCCACATTGGCGACATTGTCGCCTAAAGCCTTAAAGTCAACTTTAGCCACATTAGTACCCAGTTTGCCAAAATCTACATTGGCTACGTTGTCACCCAAAGCCTTGAAATCGACTTTAGCGACATTAGCACCCAGCTTGCTGAAATCCACATTAGCGACCGCGTCACCCATAGCAGCAAAATCTACTTTGCTTACGTTGGTTCCAAGTTTGCTGAAGTCAACAGCGCCAACGTTATTACCCAGTTTCGACCAGTCAATATTGGCAACCACGTCCCCCATAGCTTTAAAATCAACCTTGGCTACATCGGCACCCAGTTTGCTAAAATCGACTTTGGCAATATCCTCTCCTAAAGCTTTAAAGTTGACTTTGGCAACATTGTCGCCAAGTTTACTAAAGTCCACATTGGCGACATTGTCGCCTAAAGCCTTAAAGTCAACTTTAGCCACATTAGTACCCAGTTTGCCAAAATCTACATTGGCTACGTTGTCACCCAAAGCCTTGAAATCGACTTTAGCGACATTAGCACCCAGTTTGCCGAAGTCGACATTGGCAACCGCGTCACCCAGAGCAGCAAAATCAACCTTGCTGACGTTGGTTCCAAGTTTGCTGAAGTCAACAGCGCCAACGTTGTTAGCTAGTTTCGACCAGTCAATATTGGCAACCGCGTCACCCATAGCTTTGAAATCAACTTTCGCAACATCGGTGCCGAGTTTACCAAAATCGACCTGACCAATATTTTCACCCAGCGCCTTGAAATCAACTTTGGTAATGTTGTTACCTAGTGTGCCAAAATCTACATTGGCTACATTGCTACCTAGTGATTTGAAGATAGTGTTAGAAACGTTAGTATTTAATGTGCCGAAATTAACATTGGCGAGAGTGTCTCCCATCGCGTTGAAATTAACTTTATTAATGGTGTTCCCTAGCTTACTAAAGTCAATTTCTGCAACATTTTTACCCATCGCATTGAAGTCAACTTTGGCAACGTTATCGCCCAGTTTACCGAAATCGACTTGAGCCAGGTTAGATCCCATGGCATTGAAGTCAACCTTGGCAACGTTATCGCCCAATTTACTAAAGTCAACGGCACCAACATTTTGACCCATTTTTGACCAGTCGACGTTAGCAACTGCATTACCCATGGCCTTAAAGTCCACTTTGGCAACATCAGTGCCGAGTTTACCGAAATCGACTTGAGCCAGGTTAGATCCCATGGCATTGAAGTCAACCTTGGCAACGTTATCGCCCAATTTACTAAAGTCAACGGCACCAACATTTTGACCCATTTTTGACCAGTCGACGTTAGCAACTGCATCACCCATGGCCTTAAAGTCCACTTTGGCAACATCAGTGCCGAGTTTACCGAAATCGACTTGAGCCAGGTTAGATCCCATGGCATTGAAGTCAACCTTGGCAATGTTATCGCCCAACTTGCTAAAGTCAACGGCGCCAACATTTTGACCCATGGCTTTGAAGTCAATATTGGCCACATTCGATCCGAATTTGCTGAAATCGACATTAGCTACATTGGATCCCATTGCGTTGAAATCAATCAACTTAGGGTCAACATTGTTGCCAATGCCATTGTTGATTAAATTGATATCTTTCAAAACATTGTCAGGTATGTTTTGGGAACTCCCGCCAGGCAGGATGTCAACACCTGGTTGAGGAATGCCACCTGGTTGAGGATTGCCACCTGGTTGAGGATTGCCACCTGGTTGAGGAATGCCACCTGGTTGAGGATTGCCACCTGGTTGAGGATTGCCACCTGGTTGAGGATTGCCACCTGGTTGAGGATTATCACCTGGTTGAGGATTGCCACCTGGTTGAGGATTGCCACCTGGTTGAGGATTATCACCTGGTTGAGGATTGCCACCTGGTTGAGGATTGCCACCTGGTTGAGGATTGCCACCTGGTTGGGTGTTTCCACCTTGGTCGTCGTTGCCTGCCATACGCCCCCCTGAAATATGTATTAATTGTTAGAATTTAACACCTTTTGAGTGAATGTCAAAAATTTATAGAACTCATAATTTATGTAATTAACTAACTGTAGTGGTCTAATAAAAACAGACACGCCAATAGGTTGATAAACTTAAATCAACTGAAACAGGGACCCGCTAAAAATGAATCAAAAACGCCGAGTATTTGATAGCGCTTTCAAGTTAGAAATCGTGAAAATGATCCAATCCAACGGATTAAGTATTGCCCAGGTTTGCCAAGATATGCAGGTGGGAGAAACAGCGGGTAGACGCTGGTTAAAACAGGCCGAAGCCGAGCAACTGGGGCAAGCCGGTATCGGAAAACCATTAACCCCCGAACAACAGCGGATCCGGCAATTGGAAGCTGAAAATCGCCAATTAAAATCGGATAACGAACTGCTAAAAAAGGTCTCAGCCTTCTTCGCCCGCGAACTTCGGTAAGCTACGAGCTGATTGATACTTGGAAAGGGAAGGAGGCGATAAGCGTTCAACAAGGTTGTCGTGTCTTGGAGGTTAGTCGTTCCGGTTACTATGCCGCAAGACTGCGTGCCAGAACCCCAAAGCCGGTGTGCGCAATCCGATTACAGTTAAAAACGCTTTTTGAATTTTTTGAGCGAACTTATGGCAGTCGTCGCTTAAAAAACGAGTTAAATCAAAAATGGATTAAGATTGGTTGTCAAACGGCTTTGAAAAGTTTCCACTAAAGAGCGCCGAATAGTTTCCAGCCAAACTGTAAGGTTCTAGGTTTTCTACCGCCTTTTTGCGTTGCTTAAATCGATAGGACTCGTTGCCTGTTTCTAGGATGTCGCAATGATAAGTAATGCGGTCTAACAGCGCCGTGGTCATTTTGGCATCCCCAAAGACCTGCACCCATTCGCTGAATTTTAGATTGGTGGTGATGATCAGGGACGTTTTCTCATACAGGTGGCTAATGAGATGAAATAGCAGCGCCCCGCCAGATTCGGGGAAAGGCAGATAGCCCAGCTCATCCAGGATCACGGCATCGACTTGGA
>VGGU01000052.1 GCA_016868475.1 Bacteroidota bacterium | reverse complement strand
GCGGAGACTGAGGGATTCGAACCCTCGATACCCTTTAGGGGTATACACACTTTCCAGGCGTGCTCCTTCAACCACTCGGACAAGTCTCCAAAGGGGTGCAAAAATAAGGAAAATAGGGGCTTACCAGTTGCCGGATTGATCCTTGTTTATCCGTTCAAAATCAACTTCAGAAAGCTTGTTACTGGCCCAATCGGGGTCGTAGGATACAAACCAGGAGATCCACAAACTTCTGCTTATTCGCATTAGCCAGGGTTGGAGCAGAATTAATAAAACAGCATTGCTGCCTAACCACCAGAAAAACCGATTGTCTTCGGTAGAGAATCCAATCAACACCCACCAGGCTACCAAAGTAGAAACAGTCAATGCAACGGTAAGCGCATAGCTTACATAACCTGTTCCATAGTAAAAGCCAACTTCAATTTCAGTAGGCTGTCCGCAAACAGGGCATGTTTTATGCATTGCCAAATTACCCTTGATCGAAAGACGTAAAGGATTCTGAAATAGTTCCCCCTCCCGGCATCGAGGACATTTGCATTGCAGAGAGGAAGCTAAATATCCTTTTGTTGAAGTGCTTGTAGCCATACTGAACAGTTATGTGGTATGAGGGGTAATTATTTTTTCTAATTCGGCTGCTTGTAATACTCCGGACTGCCGCCAAATGGGTTGTCCAGATTTGAATAACAACAGCGTGGGCACACTTTGTATTTGTAATGCATTAGCAATAGCCGGACTCTTATCAATGTCTACTTTCAATATTCGTACTTTGTTTCCCATTCTTTGGTGTAAGTTCTCCAAAATAGGCTTCATCATTTTACAAGGGCCACACCACTCTGCAAAAAAGTCAACTAGGGTTGGGGTTTGGCTGTTGATAATTTCTCCAAAGCTTTCAGCATTATTGCTCATTTTTCTTTTTTTTAATGAGGAAGTCTTGATTTTAATAGACCAAATGTCCATGTGCCGGCAATAGCACTAAGAACAGTAACCAACAAAACACTGGCACCTGTTCCAATTTGTGCAAATAATGGACCTGGGCAAGTTCCTGTCAAGGCCCAACCAAATCCAAATAGCAAACCACCATAGACTTGTCCTTTAGCAAAATGTTTTTCCTCTAATTGAATGCTTTCGCCATCAATTGTTTTTAGATTAAATTTTTTGATCAGGAATAAACTAAGTGCTCCAACGGCTATTGCTGAACCTATTATGCCAAACATGTGAAAGCTCTGTAAGCGAAACATTTCTTGTATGCGAAACCAAGCAATAACCTGTGCTTTTACCAATATGATACCAAAGAAAATTCCTGCAACCGCATATTTTAGCAAGGAAACAAAGGAATGATCTAACTCGCTATGGTTAACGCACATAGCATGCGATGAACGGACTTCAAAATCTGTATTAACTATTTTTTTCATATTCAATCCATTAAAGTTTTAAAATAAAAGGCAAAATGAGATTGGCCATGATAAAACCGCCTGCCATAAAACAACAAGTGGCAACCAGGGATGGCCATTGCAGATTACTTAATCCCATGATGGAATGACCAGAAGTGCAACCACCGGCGTAGCGTGTTCCAAAACCCACTAAAAAACCACCCAAAACCATAAGGATAAATCCTTTTACGGTTAGTAGAGCTGGCCAATTAAATAGTTCCTGCGGAATAAGTCCATCGTAACTGGTAATTCCATATCCGGCCATCTCCTGCACCAATTTAGGATTAACGGTTAGGGGAGCAGAACTGCTCAAGAAATTGAAGGCAATAAAACCGCCAATTAATATACCCACTGCAAAAAAGAGATTCCAACTTTCTTTTTTCCAATCATACTTGAAAAAAGGGATATTGGCAGGCATGCAGGCAGCACAGATATGGCGCAGCGATGAAGAAATTCCAAAAGTTCTATTTCCAAGGAGTAATAGTAGTGGAACAGTAAGTCCAATTAAGGGGCCTGCAACATACCAGGGCCAGGGTTGTTTGATCCATTCTAGCATAAGGGTTGGTTTATTTTAGTTTTGCAAGGATAGGTTTAAAAGGTCCGTATTTGTGGGCGGTTCCCATTTTTACAAAACCAGCTTCCTTTAAAATAGACTCCTTTGTAATTTTTTTCTCCGCCATGGTATTTTCGCAGGCCAAGAACTGAATGCCCAGTTTATTAAAGTGGGCAATTTGATTTTGCTGTGTAGTCTGCTCTTTTCTTAAAAGATCAATGCCGGGTCCATGTGCTACTACCAGGATTTGGGCACTGTCTCCCCAGCCAGCTTGTAAGTGTTTCAAGTTATTCATCAGCCCACGCCACACCAAGGTATCTCCACTAGTAACTTGCATCACTAATCGATGGCTGGGCTTAGTAATTTTATTGGGGTCAATTTTTTTACTTTCCTCCCAGGCTAAAAAACCTCCAGCCAAGTCATATACTTGATTAAATCCGGCATTTTGCATAAGCTCAAGTGCTCGTTGACTCCTTTTACCAGATCTGCAATAAAGCAAGTAGGTAGCCGTCTTATCCCAATTAGTCAGCTGTGCATTAAAACTATCGGTCTCTAAAATGTTTTGTAAACGAGCGCCAGTTATATGACCGGCTCTCCATTCCGCAGGAGTTCGCACATCAATGATAAATGTGTTGGGTTGCTGCAACTTTTTATCAAACCCACGCGTAGTAACACTATTTACTTGTGCGTTGGTTACCGTGTTTAGTAACACCAATACACTAAAGGTTAACCCAAAAAAAGCTAACAATCCATTTTTCTGCATCAGGCCAGCTTGAGCATTTCTTCTAATCCACCGCCGTTATAAAGATTTTCAAATCCCTGTTGTTTCAAAAATTGCAAGGCCATGCCACTTCGTTGACCGCTACGACAGTATAATACAATGGGCCCTTCAAAAGCGTTGAATTCACTCACTCGTTGTTGTAGTTCTTCTATTGGAATATTGATAGCGCCAGGATATTGTCCCATTTCAACTTCCCAAGGACTTCTTACGTCAACAATTGTGGTTCCGGCTTGATTTACGATTTCTTTTAAGTTGCTCATAGAGGTTGGTTCAATTTTTTAAAGAAGGGTGGAGGGGCATACATAGTTGCTGGTTTGAAATTTTCCGCTATCCTTGATAGCCTTGAATCCACCTTTAACATCAATGAGCTGTTCGTAGCCTCTTGCACGTAAAATGGAAACAAAGATCATAGATCGATACCCCCCGGCACAGTGAACATAATATGTTTTATTCTTGTCTATTTGTGCCATGTTTTCATTCAGTACATCCAACGGGATGTTCTCGGCAAGGAGAATATGTTCGCTGGAATATTCACTTTTTTTACGAACATCTAATATATCTATTGGTTGTTTTGCACTGATGGCAGCTAATAAGTCTGCATCTATTGATTGAATTTGATCAATTTCTTTTCCGGCCTGTTTCCAAGCGGCAAATCCGTCTTTCAAATAGCCAATGGTGTGATCGTAACCTACACGGGCTAATCGGGTAATTACTTCTTCTTCTCTGTCTGGGTCACAAACCAATAAAATTTCTTGTTTGATATCAGCAATCATGGAGCCCACCCAGGGTGCAAACTGACCATCAATACCAATATTGATAGAATTTGGAATAAAACCTGCGGCAAATGTCTGTGCAGCGCGGGTATCTAAAATCAATGCACCTGTTTCGTTGGCAGCTGCTTCAAACGCTTCGGGACTCAAGGCCTGCTGGCCGCGTTCTAGCACTTTATCAATACTCTCATAACCTTGAATATTCATAGACACATTCAAAGGAAAATAAGCAGGTGGTGCAGCCAGACCAGTTGTTACTTCATTGATAAACTCTTCTTTGGTCATATTGGCACGTAGTGCGTAATTGTTTTTCTTTTGATTCCCTAATGTGTCTGTGGTTTCCTTGCTCATGTTTTTTCCGCAAGCACTTCCTGCTCCATGTGCTGGATAAACAATAACACTATCGGGTAATGGCATGATTTTATTACGAAGTGAATCAAAAAGATAGTCGGCTAATTTTTCCTGCGTTAAATCACTGGCTATTTTTTGTGCCAGATCAGGACGGCCTACATCGCCGATAAAAAGTGTATCGCCGGAAAATAAACCAGCGGGTGTGCCCTGTTGATCCAACAATAAATAGCAGGTGCTTTCCATTGTATGCCCGGGCGTGTGTATTGCTTTTAAGGTAAGGGCTCCTATTTTAAACTCCTGTCCGTCTGTTGCAATAATGGCATCAAAGGCAGGGGCAGCATTAGGTCCATAAACAATCTGCGCGCCAGTTTTTTTACTCAGATCCAAATGGCCGGAAACAAAATCCGCATGAAAATGAGTTTCTAACACGTACTTAATGGTAGCTCCATGAGCAGCCGCTTTTTGGATATAGGGCTCTACCTCACGAAGGGGATCAATTACAGCTGCCTCGCCATTGCTTTCAATATAATAAGCGCCTTGTGCTAAACAACCGGTATAAATTTGTTCAACCTTCATTAGTATAAATTTATTTTTTCTTTTGCAAATTTCGTTATTTCAATTGCTGCGTAGTTGATGTTGGTCACATACATCAATGGCCAGCTCCCCAGCCTTCTTTTAGCAATATATATATACCCATTACCAACACAAACCAGCCAAAACCTTTTTTGAGTTTATTGCCATCAATTTTTTTACTTAACTGATTACCAATAAAAATTCCCATTACTGCCATAGCGGTTACAAAGC
>VGGU01000051.1 GCA_016868475.1 Bacteroidota bacterium | reverse complement strand
TTTATTCCAAGCTGACCCCGCACGAACAAGCAGCTTTGGTTATTGAGGCAGCTTCTAGAGGCGATACAGCCGGTTTGGAAGCGATTGTCGAGCAAGTCGAGCGCAGGCAATACATAACCTGCCATGCGGATTATTTACAGCGTATCAACGAGTTAATGGCGCTTGTCGGGCAATATAGTGTCGAGTATTGGAAAACCCGTGCCTTGATGCTGGTTGCTTGTAATTTGATTGGCAATGACAACAATCAGTCCAAAGAAGCCGCCAAGCGATTTTTTGACAAAACCATTGCGCTAGAGTTAGCGCTAGTAGACGCTTGCAAGATGCTTAAGGTGGATGCTGGCGCAATCAAGAAAATGGCGGACTGCATTCCAGGTGAAATGGAAAATCATCAACTGCCCAAAGTGGATGAGGCGTTAGTCAAGCAATATCAGGTCATGTTTGGCGTGTCATCCTAGGAGTGTGGAGCAGTAATGGGACTGAATCCACGTCTTTGGCTTGGAAAGCCAGGGTAATGATCATATTTTTATGGTTTCGCTGTAGTTGTTAAATATAAGTAATTGCTTATCTATAGTCGATTGACTTTGCCTTACTCAACAGAGCGTTGTAACCCGCTCTAATTCCTGGCTTGCTTCAAAGAGACCGCCGAGGAAGCAGCTAAAAAGCTGTGACAACCGCCCTGGCGGCTGCTATGCCGTTATCCTCGATGAATTGGGGTATCTGCCGTTTCCTGCATCGGGTGGTGCCTTGCTATTCCATCTGATTAGCCACCTGTATGAGAAAACGTCCCTGATCATCACCTCCAATCTGAATTTTGCGGAATGGGTGCAAGTGTTCGGTGACGCCAAGATGACCACCGCACTACTCGACAGGATTACCCATCATTGCGACATCCTGGAAACCGGCAACGATTCCTATCGATTTAAGCAACGCAAAAAGGCGGTAGAAAACCTATAACCTTACAATTTGGCTGGAAACTATTCGCCGCTCTTTAGTGGAAACTTTTCAAAGCCGTTTGACACCAAACCAAAAGCTCGATATTCGATTCTTGGAATTGCGCGCGTATCGCATTGGAAAGATGGTGTTTTTCAACTGGATGGTTTTGCTCCTGATGGAAGTTTGTTTAGCCAATCAATTGATGGCCCATTAGCGAAGGATTTGCAAGAAATCGAAATACATGTCGATCCATATGACCCAAGATCTCAACAAGATGCTCGCCAGCGAGTACTTTCTTCAGTGGTTCGACGACGTGGCCAGGGGAAATTCCGTGCAAATTTGCTACGCGCTTATGGTGGAAAGTGCGCAATAAGTGGCTGCAACATCGAAGCTGTTCTTGAGGCTGCTCACGTAACACCCTATCTTGGGCCAGAAACTAACACAATGAGCAATGGCATTTTGCTTCGTGCTGACCTTCATACACTTTGGGATTTGGGACTAATTGCAATTGATCCCATTTCCAAACAACTTTGGATTTCACCTTCATTGCACAGCTCTGAGTATGCTCAATACCAAGGTATCGTGCCATTCAATCCAAACAATCAGATTGATAAAATTGCTTATCCTGCGTTGCAACAACATTGGAAACAAGCAACGAGCTAAATGTATGTTGTTTCAGTTACTGTCGAACAGTTATCTAACGAGGATAGTAAAGTGGCGTTAACTTACTAAAACAGCACTATCACAGGGATTTAACTATCAGTCATTTAAATCTTGGCCGACCATCGACGAATGTTTCGATCAATTTAAGACAATCATGACCTAAAGGTTCTGTTGTTCTCCCGTTCAACCAACCGTGTGAACCAATTGTCACCCCTTGTTTATAAGCCCAATACGTCACTCTATTTGAGCAATCGACATCTGCTAGAAAATTGGATAGCTCAGATTTTAGATCTTCGTCATATCGCAGATTCCTTTCAAGCCAATTGCCCAGATGCCTTTCTGCGGCAAGCATGTCAGATTTTTGCCGGTTGCATTGCATATGCGCCAATACAAAATTATGGGCAAGATCTCGTGGGTACTTAACCCAAGGAACAAAATGATCAACGTCGGCTTGATTTGCTAGAGATGAACCACAATAAAAGCATTTGTTTGATTGAATTTTACGTAATAACTCAGTTACTTGAGCCAAGGAAGTTCGAGGAGTACCAAACATAAAGGCTTCTAATTCATCTACTTGACCAATGATCTCGGTATTGAGCTTATTTTTCCGAATATGGGCAACCCAACCCGCTCGCGACAATTGATGTATCAATGGATGGAAGGTTCGTAGCATACTCGCAACACCATGATGGAGAATAAGGTTTCCTGGTGGATGAGGATATTGATAAAGAAAAGGAATTTGAACACCACCGACGTTTTGCAGATATTTAGCAGGCATTTCTGAGATCGTTCTTGCTATTGTCCTGATTGCTTTTGACCAACCCGCCAACTTTTTTGCTTGGTTCAGCGTTGTCGCACCGTCCAGTCGTAATTTCAGTAGGGTGTTGATGACAGCTGTTTGCTTACCTTGATTCTGATTCAATACTTCAGGGATCGTGCCAGTAACACCTGATGTATAAGGCAAAGTTTGCGGCCAATATAACTCTGCAAACTTTTCTGCAATAACAGTCATCGGAAGCACCAGTTGACCTTCACTATGCTCTGATTCGACAGATAACTCTGCTAATGCCATTAACAAGGCATATTTGTATGTGGCGACAAATTCACCCTCATCAAAAAGACGTTGCAAATGTTGCAGAAAATTAAGTTGCTGCTCTGCACCGGGGATCATGAAACCCAATACTTTGCTTTTTCAGGAATGATCCATCGAACACCACCCCGAGGATCCTCTTGATCACCATCATAACGGGGAATAAGATGTATATGAAGGTGCGGTACAGTCTGACCAGCTGAAGGTCCATCATTGATTCCGATGTTGTATCCATCAGGTTGAAATTCTTTATCAAGACCACGCTTTGATTCTTCTAACAAGGCAAGAAGTGAATCTCTTTCATCACAATCCAATTCGAAAAACGAACCAATATGTCTATGTGGAATTATTAGAGTATGACCTGGGGATATTGGATAGCCGTCACGTACCACTAAACCAAGAGTATTCGACAAGATGATGCGATCTTTTGGCAAGGTACAAAAAGGACAGTTCATGTGTAAGAAATCTCAGGGTTGTTTACAGAGTGGTTGATTAAAATATTGATAGAGTATTTCATAAGGAGTTGAATTATTCAAAGCCTTGTGTGGTTTGACGGTGTTATAGAAGTTGATGAAACGGTTCAATTGCAATTGTCGGTCGAAGTTATCCTTGAATTCGGTTTTCACATGCCACATCTCCATCAAGGTGCGGATGACCCGTTCGGCCTTGCCATTGGTTTGCGGGCGGTTGACCTTGGTGAACTTCTGGCCGATGCCGTTGGCTTTACAGTGTCAAACAGCTTTGAAAAGTTTCCAATAATTTCCGTTAAAGAGCGTCGAAAAGTTTCCAGAATCAGGCTGTACCTTGCTATTCCATCTGATTAGCCACCTGTATGAGAAAACGTCCCTGATCATCACCTCCAATCTGAATTTTGCGGAATGGGTGCAAGTGTTCGGTGACGCCAAGATGACCACCGCACTACTCGACAGGATTACCCATCATTGCGACATCCTGGAAACCGGCAACGATTCCTATCGATTTAAGCAACGCAAAAAGGCGGTAGAAAACCTATAACCTTACAGTTTGGCTGGAAACTATTCGGCGCTCTTTAGTGGAAACTTTTCAAAGCCGTTTGACATGGCTGTTCAGATTGAGCCAGAATATGCACCCCCAAGACAGATTAAGCTTATGTAGTCTGATTTTTTTGCCGTTGACGGATTCTTTAACCTATGGTGGGATGGATGAAAAGATTTTTGTTTTTGGTGTAGGTTGGGCTGTTTAGCGGTTCTGCATTGGCGGATATTGGGCTGTTTTTGGACGGCACACAAAAGCTTGTGAATGTGTGGGTTCTGCGACAGTACTACCCGGACGTGACCTATTGGACATGCCCAAGCATTAAGGCTTGCGAGGGATTAGCCAGCAACCACGCCAATATTGGCGTGGTTTACACCGATGACAAAAAGATGAAGGACTATATCCGGAGGAACTCCGCCGCCATAGTCAATTATCTGCCGCTTTATACGGTACGCGGAAAAGGGTTTAAGTTGTCTGTCACTGAGGTAACTACCGTTGACGGGTATTACTTATTGCTCCTCAAGCTCTCAAAAGGCAGGGGCAAGGCGTTCAAGCCTGACATTACTGCCGCCATATCGAATGAGATTTATTGGGCGTATGTAAGGAACAATCCCGCTTGAGCTTTTGAGAACTTAGCAAAACTTAGTATTAAAGAGCGTTTGCAACAGCTTATGGCGCATTCGTAATGATGGTTTAAAGTGACATTGTTCTGACTTCGGAACATTTCATAAGAGGTGCAATGTAGATTGGAAGTGTAGCCAAATCGGTATAGTGTTTTTGATCTGGTGTAGGGTAGCAACATCAAATTATGTGATGCCGTTATCGTTAATAAGCAGTTGTACGGATTGAAAAAACCCAGGAACAAATTACGCTGTCCGGCGTCAATTATCTTTGCCGGTTTGACGTCAATTACTCTGGCCGGTTTTAGTTTAAAAAATGGGTTACTTTTTTACGCGTTGTTTTTTCCGATAGCTTTCTCCTTCAATTTCAATAATGGTGGCATGGTGGATAATTCGGTCAATTGCCGCAACGGTCATCATGGTGTCAGGAAAGATTTGATCCCATTGGCTGAA
>VGGU01000050.1 GCA_016868475.1 Bacteroidota bacterium | reverse complement strand
CATCGGGAGCCACTTTTTACGGATAATAGTTTTAGAAATATCGGGCTGTCTGTTGACCCTTCCTTAAAAGATTACGGAAGAATGCGTGTAACAGGCCAATCTCAAGACTCGTTGAAATTTAGAGTACCCACCCTTCGCAATGTTGCCATTTCTTCAAATTATATGCACGATGGTCGGTTCTTGACCGTGCAGCAGTGTATCAATCATTACCGTGTAGGGGTTATTCCCAGCAATACGCTGGACCCCTTGTTGCAAAATGGAATTCAGCTAACCGCTAATGAAAGCAATAACCTGGTTGCCTTTTTGAAAACGCTTACCGATTCAACTTTTGTCAGGAATCCAAATTTGGCAAAGCCGGAGTAACGCGTCGAGATTTTAATAGTTGAAGTATCTCTTGTTTGGCCTTGATCTCATTTTCTGTTTCCAGCTGCACTTTTCCATTATTTTCTAACTTATGTGTCAGCTCTAATTGCTCTCTTTTTAGTCCTTCTAATTTTTTCTCTGTTTTTTGTATTTCCTCTTCCTGAACTTTAATATCTAACTCCAAACTTTCAGCCGCCACATCCGGAATAATACTTTTTAGATAACTTTTTACTTTGTTGGCTCGTTGCTCACTTACCGCACGGCCCAGCGCTTCCCCTTTTTGCAGGACAATAATAGTGAGTAAAGAAATTTCTCTTTCCTTTCGGCTTCTCTTCTCTATTTTAACTAAATAATCTGCTTGCCCCTCGGTGATATCACTCATGATAGATCCTGCAAATACTTTGAACCCCTTATCTCTATTAAGGAGCCCTTTTTCTTCGCGAGGCCTGTATCCTAATTTGGCAAATTTTCCTAGTAATGCATTTTCAACAGCAGAAACCGGATAATCGTATTCAGCTAAAAATGCGGCATACTTTTTCTTATCATATTCGGCCGTTCCTTCGTATACCTGTGCCCGCGATCCACTACTAAGTACCAGCATAAATAAGAATAGCACCATCCCCTTTTTCATAAACATTGATTTACGCTTAAAGATACAGCATGCCAGCAAAAGGTTATCTTTATGGGCAAACAATTCTGTTTGAGCAGTATCAAAAAATTAGCAGGCCAAACATTATGGTACGGGTTACCCAGTATCAGCAGTAGGTTTTTAGGCTACCTGATGAACCTGAGCCTCCCGCTGTTTTTTCGTGAACCCGCTGTTACCGCAGACCTCACCTTGGTTTACGCGGCCACTGCTTTTCTTAATATTCTCTTTACCTATGGCATGGAAACAGCTTATTTCCGATTTGCCCAGGAGGAGAACAAATCCACACTGTACAGTACACTTTCCCTGACCCTCTTTATTTCCACCTTCTTTTTTTCTTTACTACTCTGGGTCAATCAGGATAGTTTGGTAAGCTGGGCTCGGCTGGAAAATGCACCCGCACTGATCAGATGGATGATCGGGATCTTATTTTTTGATACGCTTTCCACATTGGCCTTTGCCAAGCTAAGACAGGAAAACAGACCCCGACGTTTTGCTTTTGCAAAAATGGCAACGGTGGTGATCAATATAGCTGTTGTGATAATTTGTTTGGGGATTGTTCCTAAGTATTTTCCAATGTGGACCACCATTACAGAAACGGGAATAGAATGGTATTTAATAGGAAATTTCCTGGGTAGTGTGGGCACTCTTTTTCTATTGATCCCGGAATTGAAACAAATAAACCGTACGCTGGATACCGGTTTATTAAAAAAAGTTTTGCAATACAGCTGGCCCCTGGTCATAGTAGGTATGGGTGGCATTGTAAATGATATGCTCAGCCGCTTATTGTACCAATTTGTGGTGGACCTTCCTGCCGAAGAAGCCAAGCATCAGCTAGGTGTTTTTGGAAACATCATTAGACTATCCATTGTAATTACTATTGCCATCCAGGCGTTTCGTTTGGCCGCCGAGCCCTTTTTCTTTAATCGCAGCGGCGACAAGAATGCACCCGAAACCTATGCGCGTGTATTGAAGTTTTTTGTAATTGTGTGTTGCTTTTTATTTCTGAGTGTGTCCCTTTATATCGATGTGGTAGCCTGGTTTTTTGAAGCCATCGATCGTGGGCGATGGAAAGAAGGCCTTTATGTAGTTCCCTTTTTTGCCATGGCAAATATTTTGCTGGGGATTTACTACAACCTGAGCATTTGGTACAAACTAACCAATCGCAATCTCACAGGTGCATTTATTACATTAGGTGGAGCCATCATTACTATTGTGCTTACCATTTTACTGATTCCACACTTTCACTATTGGGGTGCTGCCATGGCAAGTTTCAGTTGTTACTTGTTCATGATGGTGGTAAGTTATGGTTTGGGGCAAAAACATTTTCCAATCCCCTACCCCGTAAAACGGATTGTATTTTATCTGACCGGTAGTGCCTGTTTGTATCTCTTACACCGATCCTTGGTTAATTGGTACACCGATCCCCTATTTAATCTGGCTTTAGCCAGCGCTTTATTACTCCTGTTCGTAGGAATAGTCAGCAAGGCAGAAAAACAGGAGTGGGCTAAAATTTAATCAGCGGACACAAAGGGATTGTTGGCCTTTTCATAGCCAATGGTGGTAGGCATCCCATGTCCACTATATACTTGGGTGTTATCCGGTAAGGTATAAAGTTTAGTACGAATGCTTTGTTTCAAGGTTGCAAAGTCCGAACCGGGCAAATCGGTTCGTCCCACACTTTCTCTAAATAAAACATCACCACTGATCACCCACCCACCTTGCGGATAGTAAAGAGATATACTACCGGGCGAATGACCAGGCGTATGAAAAATTTGCAGCTGGTCCTCTCCAATTTGTAAAAACTGTCCCTCTGAAATATAATGCACAGGGCCCTGATAGTTTTCAAAGGGCAAACTCCATAGGTCCCCTGCTGTGGGAGCATAGTCAAATACCTTTTTTTCACTTTCATGAAAATATAATTCCAAGCCCCAGGTTTCGTGGACAAACTTATTTCCAAAAACATGGTCCAAATGGCAATGCGTATTGACCAATTGAACAGGCTTTAGCCCTTTGGAAAGAATTTTTTCTTCCAATGTTTTACGTTCTTCAGGAAAATAACATCCCGGATCTATAATCAAGGTCTGCCCTGCTTCGTTATATACCAGGTAGGTGTTCTCCTGAACAGGGCTAAAGAGTAAGGACTGGACGGTTAACATAGCGAGGTTTTCGTACTTTTAAAGTGGATTTACAAAGATAGTTATGAATAGAATGAGGTGGATAGTAGTATTGCTTCCCCTGTTGGGAATTTTACAGGCAGAAGCACAGGTCAATACGGTACAGTTTGGGAAAAACCGTGTGCAGTACCAAAAGCTCAAATGGAAATACCATCAAACCGATAATTTCAATTGTTATTTCAGTCAGGATGGATTGGGCCTCGGTGAATATGTAAGCAAAATTGCCGAACAAGAACTGCCAGGACTGGAAGCCTTTGTAGAATTTGGCATTCAGCGACGGATCAATATTGTTATTTATAATAATTACGATCTAATGCAACAGTCCAATATTGGACTGGGTATCGATTGGCAAAATACCGGCGGGCTTACCAAGTTGGTCAATAACAAGATGATTGTTTATTTCAATGGCAACCATCAACATCTTCGCGCACAAATCAAGCAGGGTATAGCAAGAAATCTGGTAGAAAATTTATTATTTGGCGACGATATTGGAGACTTTGCCACCAACAAGGCCCTATTAGATCTGCCAAAATGGTTAACCGACGGATATATTGCCTACGCTGCCGATCATTGGAATACTAATCTGGACGATCAACTACGCGCGGTGATGCTTGCCGGACTGTATCGCAATTTTTTTCAGTTTGCATTTGAAAAACCCGAATTGGCAGGTCATGCTTTTTGGAAATACATAGCCGACAAGTATGGAAAAAACAAAGTCACTTACTTTTTGTATTTGGCAAGAGCCTTTCGCAATTTGAACAATGCCTCTTATAAACTATCCAAGAAAAAATTCAAAGTACTTCTGCAGGATTTCATGACCGATATGCAGGAAGTATACTTCAAAGATATTCGTGGCAGGCGCAATGCCCCACGTGGCCAGTTGGCGGTAAGTGAGTATGCAGGTAAAAAAGATTTTTATCATTTTAATGCCAACCCCGTTCCGCGCAGTTTCTCCTATGTGGTTACCGAGTATAAAAAAGGAATAATTCAGTTGGTGTTGATGGAAAATTTTGTAAACCGTCGTGTACTGCTCAAGCAAGGCGTGCTTTCCAGAGAAGAGGACAAGGATCCAAACTATCCATTGGTTGCCTGGGATGGAAAAGGAACACGACTGGCAGTTTTGTATAGTGATCAGGGAAAACTCAACTTTTTTGTTTATGATCTGGTACGTCGTATCAAGATCAATAAACAAGTAATCGAAAAATTTGATCAGGTTACCGACATGAAATACATGTTGGATAACAATACACTCATCTTTAGTGCTGTTCGTAGTGGGCAATCCGATATCTATACTTATAAAATTGACAAGCAGTCCATCGAGCAAATCACCAATGATCCTTTTGACGACCTTGATCCTTCTTTTGTTGCCTTTCCCAATAAAACCGGAATACTCTATTCCAGCAATCGGCCTACTGCCACCGGAGCTGAAAAGGCCAATGACACGCTCAGTAAATCCTTCAATATATTTTTAGTAGATAATTGGAATAAAAGCGAACTCCGTCAGATTACAAAACTCACTGATCTTTCTCGGGGCAATGCCAGATTTCCTTCACAATATAATTCCAGTCATTTCACATTTGTGAGTGATCAGAATGGAATCAATAACCGTTACGCCGGTTTCTTTACTACAGAACGTGCAGGTTTGGATACCCTTGTGTTTATTGGAGATGAAGTGCTTCGCAATCCACACCAAGCAGAAGTGGACAGTGTGTTGAAGGATTGGGAAAAAACAGATATCGATTCAGTAGGATTTGTTTCTGTAACGCTTGACTCTGCCTATATTTTTCCATTGACCAATTATCAAAGCAGTTTGTTGGAAACGCGTACTGCTGGCGATAATCAACAGGTGAGTGAAGTAGTGCAACTAGGCGATGCAAAATTGTTGTACCGCTTAAAAATTGACGAGAATGCCCTAAGGCGTAGAAATATTACGGCCCGCCCCACCGAATATGTTCGTAAACTCATTGAGGAAGAAAAAAAGAATTTACGAAAGCCGGCCCCGTCTGCTGTACCGCTTTCTGTAATCGACACGATTGCAAAACCAACCGAGCCGTTATTTAACACCGGATTTGAGGAGGAAGCTACTGCTGCGCTTACCGGTGCACAAACGGCTCCTCTAAAAAAACAGACTCCGCCAAAGAATAAAATCTTTGAATATCGACCTCCTAAATTCTTTAATGATTATCTGGTCTCCGGATTTAATAACAACGTGTTGGTTACCCGTTATCAACCTTATCAAGGCGGATATGGGCCTATAACACTCAGCAATAACAATCCAATGAATGGTATTGTTAGAATTGGAACTTCGGATCTGATGGAAGATGTAAAATTTGCCGGAGGTTTTAGGATCAGCCCCAACCTGGATGCAAATGAGTATGTTTTTACCACGCAATACTTGAAAAAGAGACTTGATTACGGAGTAACCTA
>VGGU01000049.1 GCA_016868475.1 Bacteroidota bacterium | reverse complement strand
GCAGTAGTAATCGCACCTGCAGCTACAGCTGGTAATGCCGCCGTACCAGTTAAATCTCCCGCTAACTGCACTTTACCTTTTACAAGTGTTGTAGCATCCGGAGTAGCATTGCTAGTAATCTGCCCATCCACATAGCTCTTCACCGCATTCTGTGTGGGATAGAGCGCATCGCTTGAACCCAGTGAAGTGCTAGTTGATTTGTTACTCAAGTCTTCTTTTAGATCCAGCGCCGTTTGTGTTGCTGTGCTGATTGGTTTATTTAGATCACTGGTGTTGTCTACGTTTCCTAATCCTAAGTTAGTTCTCGCACCTGCAGCAGTAGTTGCTCCCGTACCCCCATTGGCAACAGCAACCGTGCCCGTAACATTCGCAGCATTGCCTGCAATATCACCCGACACCTTACTGCCCGATACCGTCACGATCTTCGCATCCGTTACCGCCCCATCAGCAAGCTTCGCAGTAGTAATTGACTGATCCGCTAATTTAAAAGTAGTTACCGATGCATCAGCCAACTTGATAGAACTTATAGCAGAATTGGCTACAGTAGGGTTAGGGTAAGTCCCTGACAAATCCCCTCCTGCAATTCCAGTAGGAGTTGCTATGCCGGCATTTAACGCATAAGGTACACTCACTAATTGTGTAGTACCAAGGTCAATAAAATTGCCGCCCGCCTCTGGATCTACTTCAACCTGAAGAAACTTAGTACCCACTTGCCAATTCACACTCGCAATGCTTCTTACCACTGAAGTAGCACCAGCACTGCCAATCTGTACGGTGTATAGGCCACCACTATTGGTGGTAACAGCCCTGGTTTCAGTATAAACTATAGCTCCATTACTGCTGCCATTTCTAATGCTTAAGCGAAGTGTCATTTGGCGATTCGGGATGGGATTCCCAAATCCATTTCTAGCCACACCTTGATAATTCAATAGCTGAGGAGTCTGCGCATGAAGTGCAAATTCAAACCCGATTATTGCAAACAGAATAAAAAGTACTTTTTTCATAACTTTTTTAAATTGAAAAATCAAAAAGGTCTAATGAGATTTAATTATTTTAAAGCCACCTTGTTTTCGTGAATAACCACCTGCCTCTGGAAAATCTTTTAAAGTAATTCTAAGAAAATAGGTGCCAGAAGGCAAGTTGCTTATATTAAACTGTACATTTTGGCCTGTACCCTGGTAATTTATTGATCGAATAAACATTGTTGAACCACTGCTATTATACATTTTAAAGTCAACTACCCCTTTTAAGTCAGAAAGTAACTCCACAGAAAAGTCAGTTATAACTGGGTTAGGGTAAATTTTAATCTCGTCAGGATACCAAAATCCATTTTCTGGAACTATGGGATTGCTAAGTAAAAAACCCTGTAACAAGCCATGCGTTACCTGAAAATTACCAACAGTATTTGTGGTTACAATTGAAGACTCACCAACACTCCATTCAAAGAAATAGTTAGGAAAGCGAGGATTAGAGGCAGGCAGCCTCTTGGTTTCTCCAGTTGTATTTAGAGTTGAAATGAAAATGGATTGCGAATAGCAATAACTCACCATAAAAAATGAAGCAGTAAAAAGAAGAAATATCCTCAAAATCATGTTTTTAAGTCTTCGCCTTCTATACAAAGCCAGTCTTTGGTTTTGTGACAGATTTTGGCGCTTAAAAATAGTGCTTTTTCATAAATATACCCCCCCCGACATTATTCTATGTCAAAGGCTTTAATTGCTAGCAAAACAAAGCCAACAACCATAAGCATTTAGGCAATTACTACCTTGTTTTCAGTACCCCTTCAGTTGTACTTTGTAAGCAGAATCTTTCTGTGCGCTATTCAAACCGCGTTTATATTGGATCAATGCGCTCTCCCATTCGCCATAAATGGCATTGGGTAAAACCAAGAATTTCCGACCCCACTCTGCCTGAACTGCATCGGTTTCAGCAAAACGATCGGCAATATTTTTCTTTTCAAACATCTTAGCAAAATCATTGAGATTATCCCCTAACAACATCACAACTTCATACTGCTCTGCCACTTTTTGCCGTCTGGCTTCCTTAGAAGACTCATTAGATAAGAACAAAAGATGATCTGCGCTGACGTCAGGAAATTGGTATGCCTGCAGATTCTTCAACGTGATATTAACATCCGATGTATCTCTGTTAGAAATATAAAAAATATGAAAACCCATTTGCTTGGCTTTCTGGAAAAAAGCAACTGCCCCGGGTAAGGGTGTTGCTGCAGCTTTGCTGGTCCAATTCTTCCAATTAGCAGAATTATATTCTGCATTGGTTTTAATGGATTGTGCTTCGCTATAGCTATTGTCCAATACCGTTTCATCAATATCAGTAATGATGGCCAAGGGACGTTTGTGCTTTTTTACGTTGATAGAGGCTAGCCGTAGTTCGGCTAAATTGAACGCCTGATAACATAAAGCGCGGTATTCAGCTGCATGTTGATGCCACAAAACGGGAAGAAGTTTATTGGATGTAGCGGTATGTTGGGACTGCATGTTTTGCGCAAGCAGGTGTTGCGCAGGCAAAAGAAAAACTGCCCATAGTAAAAAGTGTGATACTTGTTTCATTTTACAACCAGGCAGCTTATTAATAAGTGTTTCCATATTTGACGTCCTTACTTCAATAATTTCAAAACAAAGGTCTGCAATTTCTCCTCAAAGACTCTCAAAATGTTATAATCGGCATTTTGTAGGCATGAAAATAAATACCCACACAATTTCATACTTTAGCAGCAGCATTTTACACATGTCAAAACGCCTTCTTCCGCTAATACGAGCCTTTGGAATGTCCGATGGACTTAAATTTTTCTTCAAAAGGATTATAAGAAAAGCTGGATGTTATCGCTCCAGCCGATATTAATGCGATATTTACATCCGTGATAAGTTCGCGGATAAATACACATTTAAACAAGTATTTCTTGAGGACCAATATAATTTTACATTCCCTTTCACTCCCACCACAATTATAGATGGAGGCGCCAATATTGGTTTGGCATCGATTTATTTTGCACATCGTTTTCCAAATGCAAAAATTGTTGCGGTTGAACCCAGTGAAGAAAATTTTCAAATGATTCTTAAGAATACCACAAGGTTTCCGAATGTGGTAGCCAAAAGGGGCGGCATTTGGAACAATAACAGACAACTGGCCATTATTGACAAATCTGCTTACGACAATTCTTTTATGGTAACAGAGGTAGATGAAAACACACCGGACAGCCTCCCTGCCTTTTCTATTCATTCAATAATGCAAGAACAGGGATGGGCTACATTGGATGTGCTAAAGTTGGACATCGAAGGGTCTGAGAAAGAGGTGTTTGAAAAAAATGTGGATGAATGGCTGCCCCGAACAAGGATGTTAATCATTGAGGTTCATGACAACATGCGTAAGGGCTCCGCTAAATCATTGTTTGCCGCAATCTCAAAATACGATTTCACTTTTTCTATGCACCACGAGAATCTGGTATTCCTAAATCAACAGCTATAATTTTAGCTGAGTCATCGCTGCGAATGATTTTTGGAATGCCTCAAATTCTTTTTCCAATAGTTCAATTGCTCCAATCTTTGACGGAGAAAATGGCTCCAGTGCTGTGCAAATAGCTATATACACATCACTCAATCTTCTTCTGTATTTGAATTCGTCAAAAAACACGGTCTTTCTATTGGTTTCAATGATCTCAGTCCGCAGGCTGTCGAGCTCTTTCAACTGATTTGATTGTGCAACAGAACGTTGTTCATTCTTTTTTAAACCGGCAATTTGCTTATCTAAAGAATCAACCAGTTGATAAAGTTGCTCATGAAGTTTAAAAAGTCGCATTGACTGATTGTGAATGGACTGAATGGTTTGTGCAGAGAACCCTTTACGAGGATTTTCAATCAACTGTACAATTTGCTCATATTTTGCCTCTCCTATTTGCAACACGGCTTTATACGATCCAATTGGCGCACGTGGTCCTAACACTGAGGAAAATAAAACCGTAGATCCTGCGGTGAATCCACCCACAGCTACTTTAGGTGGATTTTGATCAAGCCCCCAATACACTTTATTCAACCCTTTACTGCCCGACCCATTCAAATCCCGAATTTTATTCCCTTTAGCATCAAACAATTGAATTTTTACGGCTTGCATGGATTTCTCTTTCAGAAAATACTCCATGGTAGGAAGATGTGGCTTATTGCCAGCCGTCCAACCTTCCAGATTTCCATAGGAACTAGGCGTCTGTGCTTGCACATCATACACAAAGGGTTGTACCGGGAAAAATACTACGTCTTTATCAATTGAAGTTTTAATTACTCGCCGAATAGAACTGAGGTTATCCAAAACATAAATACCTCTACCGTGTGTGGCAATTGCAAGGTCTCCGGAATTTGAAATTTTCAAATCTCTCACCAGTGCATACCAAGGAATATTTTGATACTTACTGCGCATCCAATTTTTACCACCATCCATAGACATGAAGAGACCCATTTCCGTACCTAGGAAAAGTAAATTTGGCTCAATAGGGTCTTGTCTTACCACGTGTGCAAAACCAGTAAACTCCTTGGAATAATGGCGCGTCCAGGTTTTTCCACCATCTGTGGACTCCACCAAGTACGTTTGATGATCGCCGTACATATGATTTTCTGCAGTGATAAATGCTTGATTGGGATTAGAGGTCGAAATTTCTATCGAAGAGATCCAAGCCTGTTGAGGAACACCTGTCTTCCAGATGCCAGTAGTTAGATTTTTCCAGGTCTTTCCTCCGTCAGTTGTCTTTTGCAAATTGCCATCGTCCGTACCTACCCAGATAATATCTTCGTTGCGCGGATCCTGCGCAATAGTAAAAATGGTGCAGTGATTTTCCGCACTGGTGTTATCTCCTGTTATTCCGCCGCTTTTCTCTGTTTTCTGTTTGCCTTTATCATTGGTAGTCAGGTCTGGCGAAATGCGTTGCCAATTTGTGCCCTCATCCGTTGACTTATATAGATATTGACTAGCCGTGTATAAATTATACCCTATAGCACGTTTGGTTGTTGGTGCCGTTACAATGGGAGTATTCCAATTCCACCGGTGTGTTTCTTCTCCTTCCCTACGTTGAGGCTTGATCCCATAGGAAAGTCCTGTTTTTAAGTTAATGCGGTTTATCTCTCCACCTTGCGACTCTGCAAATACAGTGGAGGAATTGATTGGAGAAGGTTGAACCCAAAATCCATCACCACCATTTAAAAACTGCCAGTCACTACTGGCTACACCACCGGGAGAGGAGCTAGGTGCTTGCCAAGAACCATTGTCCTGCAAACCTCCATAAACATTGAAGGGTTCGTCTTTACTCACACTAACATGATAGAACTGACCCACCGGAAGGTTATTGAGAAAGGCCCAGGAAAGTCCTTTATTATAACTCACATACACTCCGCCATCTGTTCCCAAATAAAGTTGATTGCTATTTTCTGGATTTATCCAAAGCGCGTGATGATCTGCATGAGGTACTACATCAGAAAAAAGTTGACCTGACCATGAATAGCCCCCATCCGTTGAATACTGAAAATCAAAGGCTGGTCGATATACGCGTTTGGGATCTTTTGGATCAAACTCAAGAGTGCTGAAATAAAATGGCCGTGCCGTGATATTATCCGTGGAGGCTAATTTTTTCCAGGTCTCTCCTTCATCTCCTGATAAATACAAACCGGGTACTTTGGCCTCTATAATAGATAACAATTCAGTGGGCTTGGAAGGATTCATAGACAATACTGCACGCCCCAGTTCGCCCTCAGGCAAACCATTGACCAGTTTTTTCCACGTTTTTCCTCCATCTACAGATTTGTATAATGCACTGCCTTTTCCGCCAGAGGCAAACGAATAGGGCTGTCTTCTAAATTGCCAAAAACTTACAATAATGATATTGGGATCTATCGGGCTTTGTACAATGTCCGCACAACCCGTATGTTCATCAACGTATAAAA
>VGGU01000048.1 GCA_016868475.1 Bacteroidota bacterium | reverse complement strand
ACAAGGCCTATGACGCTGACGGGGTGTTGGGCGAGATTGAAAAGGCGGGGGCAAAAGCCGTTATCCCGCCTAAAAGCAACCGTAAGCAGCAACGGGAGTATGACAAGGAGCAGTACAAGAACCGCAACCTGGTGGAGCGGTTCTTTTGCCGGATCAAGCAATTTCGGCGCATTGCGACGCGCTATGAAAAGCTGGCCTCTCGCTATTCCGCTTTCATTGCTCTCGCTGCCAGCTTTATTTGGCTAGTTTAAATGTCAACAGGCTCTAGATAACGTTAATTTACCGAATCAAAGCGGTGGCTACCGTTTTTTTAATTTGCAGCAGTTTATGGGCTTAATTTCCTTAACTTTACTAGCATTAATGGGATATGAAACAAATAATAAGATCAGATTTGGTAAAAGCACTCACCCTTTGTAAATCAGCTTTTATATCTGCAGCTTTTTTCAGTTTACTTATCAATTTTTTGATGATCACCCCTTCTGTCTACATGATGCAGGTGTATGACCGGGTGGTGACCACGGGTAATTTATCTACCCTCACTATGCTAACACTGATCCTCATGGTGTTTTTTATTACCATGTCGGTTCTGGAATGGGTGCGATCACAAATTCTGGTCAAAGTCAGTATCCGTCTGGAAACTCTTTTAAATGAGCGTTTGTTTCATATCGCTTTTAAACAATCTCTGTATTCGGGTGGTCAGCGTGCCAGCACACAGCCACTGGATGATCTGACCGGTCTTAGACAATTTCTGACTGGCAATGGTTTGTTTGCTTTTTTTGATGCGCCGTGGATGCCGGTTTACTTGGCGTTGCTGTTCATGTTCCACCCTTATTTCGGCTGGTTTTCTGTCTTCACCGCCATTTTACTGTGCTCAGTTGCCTGGGCTACCGAGAAAGCCACCTCCAAAACCTTGAGTGAAGCCAATAATGTTTTGATGGCCAACCGAGAGATGCTGGGTAAAAATCTCAGAAATGCTGAAGTCATCGATTCCATGGGGATGCTGGGTAATATCCGTCGCCGTTGGCAAGGTAGTGCCATTAAAGTTCTGGATTTACAGGCAGTAGCGAGTTCGCGGGCTGGTTTGCTGATGGCGTTGTCAAAAATTATTCGTCTCTCCTCACAATCCTTGATTCTGGGCTTGGGTGCTTATTTGGTGATCGAGCGGGAATTATCGCCTGGCATGATGATTGCGGGTTCTATTTTGATGGGCCGTGCCCTGGCGCCTATCGATCTAATGGTCGGTACCTGGAAGGCTTTTGGTTTAGCTCGCGACCAGTATAATCGTCTCGACACCTTGTTGTTGCAAATTCCGGAAGATAAGGAACGCATGACGTTGCCGGAACCGCAGGGCAGAATTCAGCTGGAAAATGCAGTCGTTGTCCCGCCTGGTGCTAAGGTGCCGGTTATTAAAGGGATTAATCTGGCTATCGAAAAAGGTGATGTTGTCGGCATCATCGGCCCTAGCGGGGCCGGTAAATCGACCCTGGTACGGGCAATTCTTGGTATCTGGCCTACTGCGAATGGTGCTATCCGACTGGATGGAGCCGAAGTATTCAGCTGGGATCGTGAGCATCTCGGTGATTTTATCGGTTATTTGCCTCAGGATATCGAATTGTTTGAGGGGACTATCAGCGAAAATATTGCCAGATTCGGTGATATCGATGCGGAAAAAGTCGTCGCCGCTGCCAAAATTGCCGATGTCCATGACTTGATCTTACGTTTGCCGGAAGGCTATGATACGATAATCGGTGGTTCTGCAGGCGGTAATTTGTCGGGTGGTCAGCGTCAGCGTATTGGTCTGGCCCGGGCTCTTTACGGCAATCCGGTTTTGGTTGTATTAGATGAGCCTAATTCTAATCTGGATGAACAAGGTGAGTTGGCGCTGGAAAAAGCCCTGTTGCAGCTTCAGGCCTTGCAAACCACGGTGCTGATTGTGACACATCGCAATAATGTTTTGGCTAGGGTTTCCAAACTGATGATCATAAAAGACGGTGCTTTAGTGGTTTATGGTCCTAAAGATCAGGTAATTGCTCATCTTCAGAAACAGCAACAGGTATCTGGTGCTTCCGCATCAACCTCAGAAGCAATGTAAGTAATGACGAAAAAAAACCAGATAATCAATTACATACCTAAATCTTTACATACCGATGATGGCCCGGTCAGGAAGATAGGCGGTTTAATTGTTTTAGTCACTTTTGGTATTTTTGGGGTGTGGTCATTTTTTGCCCCTATGGATAGCTCGGAATTAGCTCCAGGTGTTGTGGTGGTTAAATCTTTTAAAAAGACGGTTCAGCATCTTGATGGCGGTATCGTAGCCAAAATTCTTGTGAAAGACGGCGACCTGGTTAAAAAAGGTGACACGCTCATTACTTTGGATAATGCGCAAATTAAGGCCCAGCTGGGAATTGCCTTTGGTCAGTATTTTGCTTTCGCCGCTCAGGTTGCGCGCCTGGAAGCTGAGCGTGATCAAAAGCCAGAGATTGATTTTTCTAAAATGTTGGATGGTGACACTGATTCGCGTGCCCATGAAGCGAAGCTGTCTGAAACCAATGCCTTTTTGGCTAGAAAAAACGCTTACGAAGGCCAGATTTCGGTCTTGCAACAGCGGGTTCAGCAAGTCTTAAGCAAAGTACGGGGGTTGCAGGCGCAGGTAGTCAGTAAACAGGCGCTTGCCAGTTCGTATGCCGAAGAAATCAAAGATCTTAAGGAGCTTTTGGCCGAGGGTTTCGCGGATAAATTAAGAGTGCGTGAACTAGTGCGGCAACATGCTGTTCAGGCCGGTGAAACAGCGCAGTTAACCGCTGAAATTGCTACAGATCAGTTGCTGATCAGTGAAACACGCCTGCAAATTTTGCTGTTGCAAAAACAGTTTCAGGAAGAAGTGGCTGCCAAACTGAGTGAGGCGCAGATACAACTAAACGATGCCACTCAGCGTGTGAACGCTAATCGCGACAAATTGGAGCGAGTTTTGGTTAAAGCGCCGGCTAGCGGCATGGTGATGGGCCTCGCTCTTCATACTGAGGGGGGCGTGGTGCCGCCGGGCAGTCCTATTCTGGATATCGTGCCTCAGGATGCTGAGCTGATTATCGAAGCTCAGGTTTCGCCTATGGGTATTGATCGTGTCACAGTTGGTTTACAGGCCGAAGTCCGCTTTAGTGCCTTTAAACAATCCAAGACTCCGAGAATGTTCGGACTAGTGAGTCAGTTGTCGGCTGACAGATTTGTTGATCAGAAAACCGGAGCGCCTTATTATCTGGCCCGGGTTGAATTAACAGCGGACAGCCGTCAGGAACTTGGCAAACTGCAGTTATTGCCGGGCATGCCAGCAGAAGTTCTGATTAATACTGGGGAGCGTACCTTATTTGAGTACCTGGCGCAACCGGCTGCTAATGCCTTTGCCCGTTCCTTTATTGAAGATTAAATATGACTAAAGTCAGATGCATTCTTGCCGGAGTGGTTTGTGTGTTCGCCTCAAATGTCTGGGCGGATGATTTGTTAACCGTGTTTCGAAAAGCAGTTGATGCGGATCCCACTTTACGCTCCGCTCAGCTCAAGGCTGATATCGGTTCTGCACAAAAAGGCCAAGCTCTTGGGCGAATGATGCCTCAGGTCATGGGTACCGCGAACTGGTCGACTAATAACCAGAATGTTCAATATAGGACCGGTGATGTGCAAAGCAATTACCGGGGTACTCGCTACCAAGTCTCTTTAAATCAGACACTGGTGGATTTTGCAAAATACTGGGACTGGCGCCGGGCAGCTAAAGTTGAAGACCAGTACGAATTTGAGTCCATTGATGCGCAGAACACGCTGATTCTGGAAGTGGTCAAACGTTATTTTTCAGTATTACTGGCAGAGGATCAACTTAGTTATAAGCATACTGAAAAGCAACTAACCGAAAAGCAATTACAACAAACCCAAAAACAGTTTGGTAAACAGTTGTTAAAAATCACCGAGGTCTACGCAGTCGAAGCCAGATTAGCCCAGTTGGTCGCTGATGAGATTCAGGCAGAGGCGGAGCTGGTCACTGCGCAACAGACTTTACGTGAATTAACAGGTGAAACGATTACCACGTTAAATAAGTTGCGTCCGGATATTGCTTACAAACCGCTGGAAGGTGATTTGCAACAGTGGCTGGAAATGGCCCAAAGCAATAATCCTTTACTGGTTTCCAAAAATTTGGCAATTGAAGCCGCTAAAAACAGTGTTGCGGCGCAAAAATCAAAATATTTGCCCGTCGTGGATCTGCAGCTGAATTTCTTTGATACCGATACCGGCTTCCAAAGTACCCGTACTGCCCCTATTCAGACTCAGGTTGCAGCTATCAACGTCAATGTGCCGATTTTTGAAGGTGGGACAACGACCCATCAGTTATTTGAGGCGCAGCACCGTTTGGAGATAAGTAAAAGTGAAAATGAAGCAACGCTGCGTAGTTTGCTTAAAGAAACCGGCGATTCATTTTTGACAACCAATGCTAGTTCACGGCATATCAAAGCGGCTGTTAAAGCGGTGGAATCGGCGGTT
This sequence comes from Bacteroidota bacterium, assembly GCA_016868475.1. GTDB lineage: Bacteria > Bacteroidota > Bacteroidia > Chitinophagales > Chitinophagaceae > JJ008. Next base: position 1,498 of record VGGU01000048.1, on the reverse strand, counting down.
AAATCCCGTGAATCCATGGAAAAAGGGTTAAAGTACGGGGTTGTTACTATTGGTGACTTGCTTAAAGTTCAACAAAGTGAGTTTTTGGCTTTGCGTGATTTATCCAAAGCCAAATATGCCTATATTATAAATCGTGTGCGTTTCCTCCGTGCCTTAGGATCGGTCAATGAACAGAATGTTCTGGAAGTGAATGACTGGCTGGAAGCCAGCAATTAGTTTGAATCCATAAGTTGTTTCATTTTTGGGAACTGAACCGCCCCGGGCTTATCGGAGACTCCAACTTATGGGAAGATGGGGCTATGAAAACGAATGCGGCGCAACATTATTCACCGGAAGTTCGGGAACGGACGGTACGGATGGTAAGCGGACACCAAGGTGAATATGCATCGTAATGGGCGACCTTCCAATACATTTCCGCCTAGCTCGGCTGTACGCCCGAAACCCTTCGACGCTGACAGGTGGAAAATTTTCAACGTTGATTGAGACTGTTACAAAAAGAAACGTAAGCGCTCCAACAACCACATTCCTAAATGCTTTTCGGTGATGGTTGATCACTTCGGTATTATTATCAAGCTGGATATATTAGCCGAGCCGAGCTAGGATAACCTGCATGAAAATTGACATTGATAAGCTAACCGAGGCCGAACTCATCGACCTCAACCATCGGATTGTTGAACGGTTGCGGTTTCTCCAGCAGGTGCATGCCCATCAAAGCATGCTTGAATTTTCGATTGGCGATAAAGTGAGTTTTGAGCCGCAGGGAAGGCCACCGTCTTTGGTGTCATTACCCGCTATAACAAAAAAACGGTATCGGTGCTGTCTGACGAAGGCGGGCGCTGGAATGTTTCGCCGCTCTTGCTCCGCAAAGTGAAGGACAAGTCGCCCTCGCAACCCAGGATCGGCAACGTAGTGCCTATCAACGGCAAGTGAAGCATTAACTTACGCGGCTTGTTTTGAAGTTCGGTTTGCGTTAACGCTATTCTGATGGACCTGCCACGGCAGGAGTTGCTCGATATCAGCTAGGGTTTGAGCTTTCGGAAGTGCTTCAAAGACACGGCACAAGTAGGCATAAGGCTCTTGGCCGTTGAGCCGGGCGGTTTCGATCAGGCTGTACAGGTTGGCGCTGGCCTTGGCGCCGTGGACGGTGTCGGAAAACAACCACGCCTTTCTGCCGATGACAAACGGCCGAATGGCTCTCTCCACGCTATTATTATCGATTTCCAGCCGACCGTCTTCGCAATAAACCGTCAAGGTCGGCCATTGCTTGTGCAGATAAGCTAAGGCCTTGCCGGTCAAGCTGAGGGGCGGGACCTGGGTTAAGGCCTGGTCGAGCCAGCCTCTTAGCTGGTTAAGAATCGGCACGGCTTGTTCTTGCCGGGTCATTCGCTTTTGCTCAGGCGGCAAGGCATTAATGTCGGCTTCGATCCGGTACAGCTGCTGGATAATGGTCAATGCCTGGGCGGCAATGCTCTCCGGTTTTAACTTAGGATTTACCCGT
>VGGU01000047.1 GCA_016868475.1 Bacteroidota bacterium | reverse complement strand
CAGTGGACGGATCCCTAAAACCCTAAATTTGCTGAGAACGTTCGTTTTAGAAAGAAAGAAAGAAAGAACAAATTATATTAAAACAATCCGATCTAATCGATTGCTAATATAAGTACAACGCCTAATGATTGGCAAGTACACTCCCTGAAAAAATCAGGGGCCCACTCCTAACTACTAAAGAGACTATCCTAACAAGCGCGAAAAATTTCGAAAACGCGCACGCAAGAGCACATTAGCTCCGAATCAGCACCACCCTGTCAGTCCACTCCGACGCTCCAGCTCCCTGGCGATCTTCACGAGTGGCTTCCTAAGCGCTTTCCGCAAGGCTTGTCGCGCTTTCACCACGTCATAGCAGGCCCTTCTCCAGGCGGCCTTTCCATGCCGCCAGAAGCCTTTGAAGCCGCGTATTGCTTTCAGTGAACGGCCGTAGCATTTCACATTCGGCACAACCCCCTCTGCCCCGGTCATTTCACCGTCGAGTAGCACTGCGAGCCAGCGCACAGGGTGCTGCTCCGGGTTTCCAGCCCACTCTATTACAGAGCTGTCAAGGTTCTCCCTTGCTGCCGCCATCATTTGTGCCCGCTCCTCATCAAAGCTCGGGCAGCGCAGCAGCACGTGCTCCACATCCTCGCACTCATCAAGATCACAGTGCGGGCAATGCCTGAGATCGTGTGGCACCTGCGGCTTTGCTTGGCGCCCCCACGTAACTTCCGCGGCGATTACTCCGCAGCGGAACCTCAGTATCGCGCGCCTAGATTCCGCGCTGCCCTCTCGCATGTACTCAGCCAGCTCCCTGTGCTTGCATATGCTGCTGTAGTGCTGTCCTATGCAGCCATTGTTCTCGACCCGCTCGCGCCATTCTTCGTGCTGCCACTTCGCTACCTCCGCTGCTGGCGAACACACAGACTCGCCTCTGGGCCATCCGCGGTCTTCGTATTCTGGGTGGCCCGCATACTGAAGGCAGGTTCTCAGCCACGTGACCCAATTGCCTCGCGGGTACCCCGCGGCGGCCACCGCCTGCCTGTAGTGCCGGTACACGCGCGGCAGCTGATGGTGCTGCGGCACCACGTGCACTCGTGAGAAGAGTCTCAGCGTCGCTTTCACTGCCGTAGCTGAGGCGTCTTGAAGGCCCAGCTCTCCCAGCAGCACGTCGTTGGGCATGAATCCTTTCGTTCTGTCTGGCAACCTCACCATGATGCGGGCTGAATCGATCTGAATCGCGTCTGCAAGCTTAGATAGCCCACGCACTTCAGAGGCTGCGGCATAGTGGTGGAATCCCTCGATGTTTCCGAAGTAGATCATTCTTGTGTCTAGAGGCGTCATTACCGGGTCTGCAGCTGAGACTCGCAGAAGGTTGAGCCTTCGTCCTTCACCTTTGATCTTGTCGACGAGGTTACGTCTTCTGGCTTCCGAGATTGTCAGTACTTTGCCTCCGACTTTCACCAGCCTGTGTACTGGCACGCCTAGGTATTTGAACTCGTCGGATTTCCGTAGTTCTTGCCCGTCAAGGTAGAATTTAGATTCCTCCGGCGCACCCGCATCTCGCGCCGTCGTAAAGACCACTATCTCACACTTGTCCGGTTCGAAGTTGAATCGATCTCGCCGGGAGTGACGGAAAGCCGCGTCGAGCATGCGCTGCAAGCCTTCTGCTGACTCGGCCATCAGTACAATGTCGTCCGCGTAGGAGATGCTGTGAACTCTAGAGCCATCGTTCAGCCGAACACCGCAGCCCCGCTTGTTAAGCCGCACTGCTTTGATGAGATCGGCGGCCATGATGGAGTACGCAAACGGCGACCCGATGACCCCTTGTGCTACGCCTCGGGTATCGCTCCACGCGTGTTCCTCGTCAAGCGGCGCATTGCCAACACGCACGGTGCGTGTCGACGACATCAGCGGGCCGTGCTTCAGGTACGCGAGCGTACGGCCTCGTATGCCATGCTCGAAGAGCTTCACAATGAGCCCCTCTCGCCACACGCTGTCAAACGCCGATCTTACGTCGAGGAAGGCACAGAACGTCCGCCGTTTCTGCGCTGTTCTGCCCTGCATCACTCTCGCCTCCAGCAGCCACCGCAGCTGCGCGATGGCCTGCTCCGTGTTCATTGCAGCTCTGAAGCCAAATTGTGAGTCTGTAGGCACGTTACGCTCATCAGCAAATTTCGCCAGCCTGTCGATGACGATCCGGTGCAACACGGCTTCAACATGGTGTGTGACGCTAATCCCACGGTATGACTGCGCCACGTTGGGCGGCCTCCCATGCCCTTTGTACAGTGGGATGATTATCTGCCTCAGCCAGTTCTCCGGCACTTCGCGTCCGAAGGAGCGCCACACTTTGTTGAATGCCTTCAACCAGGCTTTTACTGCCGGCAGATGCTCTGCCTCCGCCTCGCGCACCCCCGCCAGCATGTGTAGCATGTGTTCGGCGCGAAACCCGCTGGCGTCAGCTGCTTTATGCCTCGGTAGCTGTCGCAGCGCCTGCACTAACTCCTTCGCTGTGAGCGCACGATCAAGCCTGCCGAAGGACTTGTGTTTCTTCAGTTCTCGCATGATCTGCCTGAAGCGTTTGTGCACGCGCTTCGCGTGCGCTGCATCATACCGGGGGTCATCTTCAGGTGGTGCGACCGCGGTGGCCGCGAAATGCGCCCCCAGCAGCTCCTGCTGCTCCACATCACTGGTCGTATGCCGTCCGTCTGCACGCAGCAGCGGCGGTATTGGCGTTCTGCCTTGCAGCGTGCCGTTGATACGCTTCCGCCGCTCCCACGCCAGCCGTCCCCGTCCGTGCGACGCGTCCCAGCGCAGCTCTATCCTGTGCCGTTTGATGTCCGCGTTCCGACTCTTTCGAGCTACCCGACGGATCTCTCGCTGCGCGCTCCGCGCTCGCAAGTACGCGGCCTGTGCTGCCTCGGCGTCTCCCAGCGCCCTGCAGCGCTGCATCCGTCGCTTGTACTTCCTAACAATCTTGTATAGCTCCTTCCGCAGCGGGGCTTTGCTGCTCTCGCGCGGATCTGCACCACCGTTGGGCCACACCTGCCCGTCTCCAAATACTTCCTGCGCTACTTCCTCCGTCACTTTCTCCAACGCAGCCACGGTGCACCCTGCACCGCCTTCTTCTAACAGGCTCCTGCATCGCGCGTTGAGCACCCTGCTGTATTTTCGTTGCGCGGCGCGCGTGAGAGTGGCCCAGCAGGCGGGTGGCAGCGGCCTGTCACCAGTCTCCTTCCGCCACTGCTGTGGTGCTGTTTGGAGCTGTACACGAGCTTCGAGCCATCGGTGCCCGTCTCCCCCCGCGATTATCGGGTCTAAAGAGTGGTATCCTGGCGTCTCGCCCACCACTCGTACGTTCACTAGCTTGTCGGCTAGCGCTTGATCCATGAGAATGTAGTCGAGCACACCACGGGTTGCACCTCTCACAAACGTAGCCTCCGCGGTCCCGTCCCAACTGTTGACCGGCACCAGCCCACATCCGTCACACAGATCCGCCAGATCTTTGCCGCGGGCATTGCAGCGCACGTCCTCCGACATCCAACCTGAGAACACTGCGTTCTCGCCGGACCCACAGTGGGCGTTTATGTCCCCGGACACCGCCACGTGGCCCTTCGCTGCCTCGGCGCCGTGCTTCCCGCTGCGCACTTCTGCGATCACTGCCCTAATGAGCGCACCAGCAGCATTGAACGCCGCTGGATTTCCTGGCGGGATGTACACTCCGATCTTTGTGATAGTGTTCGCACCGATCGTAAAGATGCCGGCCACGAGATCTGCGTAGCCCTCCACTCCCGCTTCCCGCGCGACCCGGTCGGTGTTCAACCGGCGCGCGGCAAACTCATCCGAGAATACCAGCCGCACGCCTCCACCATGTCCATCGCGCTTGCTCCCAAAGCTGCGGTGCTGCCGCCCGCAAGCTCCGCTGCTCTCTGCGAACGTTTCCGTTAGCACCCCGAGCAGCCGCTGCCCTCTTTCTGGCAGCGCGTCCTCGAATGGCCTCCATGTACTTCCCGGCCTTCCAAAGCGTCCCCCCACGTTGTAAGTGAAGAACGTCACATTGCCACGCGCCACTGGCGGCCAGCCTACGCGCGGGCAATCTAATGCACCTGCTTCTTGCAACTGCTGCTTGAGCCGCCGTTGCCGTCTCTGTCGAGCGTGCCTCGCTACGAGTCGCCGGTGCCTATTCTTGTTGGCACGCTCCCTTTGCTGCGCCGCCACAGCCTCTCGCATCTGCTCTTCTTGGACCCGGTTGTCCTCTCTCGCCATTAGCGTTTTTAGTATTGCGCACGTAGCCAAGACTACGGCGCAAACGCTGACCACCTCCCAGGCCTCACCATGGCATCTCTTGCCGTCCCGTTTCGTAACCACTGGCTTCTTCCTTCCTTGTAATACCGAATCGCCTCCGTTGCTTCTTGTTGCTCCTTCCGCTGCTCCGTTGTGCCGCTCCTCCGGCCCATAAGCAGCAGCCATGCGGCCTGCGCCATCGGCCGGTTGATGAAGATCCCCCGCGAAGGTAACCGGAACCCTCGCGGGGGAAGCCATTCCTCTGCTATCGTGGTTACCGTCTTTGCATCGCATTCCTACTCTGCCGTTGTCGTCGTTGCCTTTGCATTGTTTGCCCGTGTATAGTTGCGGCATTCCTGGCGCCGTTGCCCCCAGGCAGTGTCCGGCCCCGTTCACCTGCACTGCGGCGAGCGGGACTCCCTGCTGCTGAGTGCTGGCGCTTGGGCCGTTTCTTCTGGCCTGCTGCGTGTCGCCAATATGCCGCTGGATTCCACTCCAGCGGCGCCCGTCCTACGGGCGCTTAAGGGCCAGTTCTGCCATGAGCTGACCTCGCATCGACTCCCTTTCCGCTTGCGCCTTTTGCATGCTTAACAGCCCTTTGACAGTCTCCATCACCTCTGCGAGCTCCCCCCGCGACTGTTGCGGTGCCCCGTTCGACTTGTGCGATGCTTCATTGGGCCCGCTCCACCGCCGCGGCTTGCGGCAGAGACGCCACGGGTGCCCGTGCTCCCCGCAGTTAAAACATGCGCCGCTATTCTTGGGCTGCCTACGCGGGAAGCCCTTCTTTCCGGCTTTCTGCGGCTTTCCACCGGCCTTCTTTGCAGCCATGGGCTTCTTACTTGCTCCACTATCCGCCTTCCGTTTGTTCGGTGGGGGGCGCGGCTCACCCTCACTTTCTTCCTCGGACTCGGCGTCCGATTCCGGTTCATCGTCTTCAACTGTACTCTTCTCCTTGCGCTGCCGTTTGGCCGCGGCAACCGTTGTGGCACTAGCTTTACGCTTGCTGCCTGTCGCGGCCATTAAGGAGTCCTCTGCACCAGCGATCGCCCCGCCATCTGCAGATGCATGCGCCCCCGCCTCAAGCTCAGTGGGGCGCAAGTGTGCACGCCGTCGGCAGATGACGATGCCGTGCTGCGGCGCAAAAGTCACACCATCGTGCACTTTCACGCATTCTGACCATTGTGACGCCCATTTAGCCATGCCGTCCTTTGTCACTTGGCATTTGGCCTTGTCAAACTTGGAGAAAAGAGGTTGCACGAACATCATGCCAGTCCCGCCTTTGGCACCGAGTTTCCCCGTGCGGAACACCTCCCACCGCCCACTTGGCCCCTTTCCCGCTACTACCACGAGGCTTTTCTCTCCAAATGGGTTCGCTTTTGCCTTCGCTCCCTGCAGCAGCGTGATCTTGGCGGCTCCGCTGTCCGCCAGCAGCTTTAACATGTCTGCCATGGTGGTCCCCTCCATTGCCTCCTCCGTTGTGGCCTCCGTCAGCCCCTCTTCCATTTCGCTCCGGATGCGCTCAGCTCCTGCAGGACCAGCACGTTCTTTTAGCGCTCTAATGACCTTGCCATCGAGCACTAGCCCGCCATGCAGTGCCGTGGCCGCCAGTCCGCCGGACAGGCGTTGCTTCGTTTCCGCCGCCAGCTCTGACCCGTCAGTAACGTAGCGCTGCACAAAAACTTGCCCCGCATACGTCACTTGCTGGGTGACCGTGCCAAATCGCTTGTGTACATCGTCCACGGGCGCTTCTTCGTTCACGGCGCGCTCCGCGCGCCGCTCGTTGCCCGGCAGCGCGTCTTCGGCACCCGCATGGTCTTCGTCGGGCCCCTCTCCGCTTCCGGCGCCTGCATCTACCTCCACCACTTCGTCTTCTTCTGGGGGGAGCAGCTCCTGCACCTTTGCGCGGACCTCCGCCAGCCTCTCGAAGTGCGCTTTCTTCGTGCCCGCCGTAGGCAGCTGGCTCGCGTCCTCCAGCACTTCGTTCCACTCTTGGATCATCTTCTGAAAAGTCTCCTTCGTGGTCGCCTCTGGAGCAGGCACGTCACGCCGAATGAGCACACAGGCTGCGCGCTCCTGGCCCTTCCGCAGCAACATTCCGGGGGGTTCGCCACCTGCGGCTTTGGAGCCGTTGGTCTCAACGGTCGCCTTGCCCTTTGCTCCCGTTTCACCGATTCCTTTCGCGGAGTCCGCTCCCTCCTGTTCCTGGCTGTCTACACCGTCTGCACACTCACATTTCTCCGCAGTGCGGGAGTTTGCCTTGCCAGCCGGGGCTCGCGCTTGCGCGCCCGTGATCCGGCCTTGGGCCCACGCACGCATGCGCATACGCAGCTCCTTTTCCTCCATGTTCGGCACCCCCGTGACAGTCGCAAGTGTTTGCAACTCCGAAAGGGTCATGACGCCACCCTTAATTTCCACTTTTTCTTCTTCGGTGAGCGGCCGTCCCCCGCTCCCCGACTCCCCTTGCTCTTCACGACGACTCATGATGAAACAAACCTACCAACTCCGGGGCAACAA
>VGGU01000046.1 GCA_016868475.1 Bacteroidota bacterium | reverse complement strand
TTCCTATATCATAATTAAACGCTAAATCCATTTCATGGAATTCATTATTGATTTATTTCTGATTAAAACTTTATAAATTTATAGTAATATATCAATAATGAATTCCATGAAATGGATTTAGTGTTCTCGTATTAAACATTGAAAAACTTGACACAAATTTCAAATTTCTTGAAAATTGTGTGTCAAATTTATTTAAGTATAGAAAAATATTAACTTCAGATAATAAAAAATCTTTGATTTTTTATTAACATAACATGTTATTTTTCTATACACCATAAAAATATTGTCTTTTTCTTCAATATGATATGTTAAATATATCACATTAATTTAATTTTTTACCAGTCCATTACTATTTTTTTAGAACCATTGTTATTAGATTTTATATACATTTTTTTATCATATAAATTTTTTACATCACTTTTGTGTGATATAATCAAAACCCATTTAAATATATTCTTAATATGTTTTATAAATTTTATAACATATTCTTTACTTTCATCATCACATGAATCAAATACTTCATCTATTATCATAAAATTTGTGTTTATATTATTCTTGTATCGCGAAAAAACCAATCTAAATATCATATTAGTTATTTGTTTATGATATCCTCCATCTTTTACTATACTGATCCCAGTATTTTCTCTGATAATATGAAGTTTTCCTTTTGGTATTGTAAGTTCTCCTTTCTTATTTTTTATATTTCTACAATTTTCATATATCATTCGTATTTTAGGCAATCCAAATTTCACGAATAATTCATTTGATGCTATCATAAATTCTTCTGTTGCTTTTTTCATCATACAATCCAAGATTCCATTTTGTTCTAAAACATGTATGATTATATTTAGATTATTTTTTTTATTCTTATTTTTTTTTAATTTTTCATTTAATGGTTCATACTTTTCTTTATTATTTTTTAATTTATTGACTTTATTACATAATTCTGTAATTTTTCCTTCGATTGTGTTTATTTCGATGGTCAATTTGTTTATTTCTCCATTATATTTTTTTATATTATCATTTGCATCATTTATTTGTTCTAGTTTAGAATTATTATTATTTTTTTTATTCATATTTCCAATATTGTTTAACTTCTTTTGAATATCGCTAATATTTTGTTTTTTTTCGTTTTGTATTTCTTTTAATTTTTCTTTTTTTTCCATAATGTCAATATATCTTATAAATTCAATATTTTCATCTTTATTTTCATCAATATATTCTACTAAATCTTGAATATTTCTTTTTATTTTTTTATTTTTGTTATTACATTCATTAATTTTTTCATCTAAATATAATTTAGTTTTTGTAATAGTATTCTTCATGCAAAATTCACATTTAGGATCATATTTATGATCTTTAATATCATTACATTCTTTTGTATATTTATCTAAATCATTTTTAATATTTTCTATTTTTCCATTTTCCTTTTTTAATTCACTGGTTTTATTTTCAAATTCAATAATTTGTTTTTTTACTTTGATTATGGTGCTATTTTTATCAATATATTTCATTTTTTTTATTTCATTATCATAATCTTTTATTTTATCATTATTTTTTTTCACATCATCTGTTAACTTTTTAATATCATCATTAAAATTATCTACTAAGTCATCAATACCATTCATATCATTATTATCCATCCAATCTTGAATATTTTTTATTGTTGTGTTATTAACAATAATAGCATTATTAATTTCTATTAATTCTCCATTTTTTTTATCTTTTACATCTCGTAATCCTTTTAATTCACTTTCTAATTTTTCAATAGTTTTAAATTCATTTAATATTTCTGTTTCTGTTTTATTCTCAATATAAATATCTCTAAGATTATCGTTAATCTCATTAATATCCCTAGTAACTTTTGATAACTCGGTTTTACATTTTTCTTCTAATTTTAAAAATACATTTAATCCAGATAAATCAAATAATATTTTTGCTTTATCTTCTGCCTTTAATTCACCAAATCCACTTAACATCCCATTATAAATAGATTTTTGTGGAACTATACAATTAGTTATAAAATCATCAATTGTTCCTATTTTATCTTTTATTATTTTATTAGTTACTTTTGCACTTGTTGATAATGAAATATATTTGTCTCCTTTTTTCTCGTAAATTATAACTTTTGGTGTTGCATCGATATCACCCTTTCTTGTTAAATGTCTTGTTATTTTATATGTAATACCATTAACAATTAATATAATTTCACTTTTAAAACTTTTTGCATTATTATTAATCATATCGCGTCTCGTTCCTCTAATAGGAATATCGAATATACTTTCTGTAAGACAGTCTATTAAATTACTTTTTCCATCAGAGTTTTTTCCCAAAAGCCCAATTATACCATTCATTTTTTCAAAAGGAATTGTAACATTTTCGCCATATACAGCCATATTATTAATTATTAAACTAACCAATTCAATTTGTTTACTTGAACCGTTTTTTTTATTTTTTTTAATTTCATTCACTATCGTTTCATCCTTTAAAAAATCTCTCAGTAATTTTAATATTAAATTAGTATTAATATCTTCAATATTTAAATTTGTTTTAATTTTGTTAGAATCTTCTTCTATTTTGCTCATTATAATATTTTCCATTCCCTTTTCACTTTTAACTAAACTTATATTCATGTTCTTTCCATTAATTTTAAGTTTTGTATTCAATTTAATAATATTAGTATCCATATAATCATTCTTTTCAACTATATTTATTCCTTTCTTTTCTAATGTGATATAAAATTTATCTATATCTTCTTGTTTTAAACTTTGACAAGTAACTTGAACATCCAAATTTTTAGGAATTTTATTAAAATCAATATCATATTTTCCTTCATTGTCAATTTTTATCTTTAATTTACCATAATCATTATTAACTGCACGAAATTCTCCTTTGCCATTTTTCAAATTCCACAATATATAACCTTTGTCCAAACTTTCAGTTATGTCTTGTTGAATCAACGATCCAGAATATGCGATATTTTTTTCTTTTCCAAAAAATTGTCTCTTATGAATATCTCCCAACATGACAAAATCATAATCTTTAAAATCATTAACACATAGATATGTTTTTTCCATTTTTTTATCATTTTGATTTTTATATCCATTTTCATTAATACTATTATGTATAGTTCCATGATATAATGCTATTTTAATCTTATCTGTATCAATATTACATGGTTGAACTACATTTTCTGAAAATCTTGTATGTCCAAAAATTATATTATGATATTCATATAAACCACTTTCCGTCAATAAAAATAAGTTATTATGTTTTTTTTCCATAAAATTAAAAAATCCAAATAAAGCGTTTCGATCATCAATCATTCTAGATACATCGTGATTTCCCAATATAACAATTGTCGTAGCCTCTTTACATAATTTTGTAAAAAAATCACCAAGCAATTCATTACTAATATCTGATAATTCTAATTTGTCATGAACAATATCTCCGCAAACAACTATTACACTATTTGAACTATTTATTGTTTCATCATTAAATGTTTTCTCCAAATTTTTAAAAACTCCCTCGTATTCAGTTTTTCTATCTATTGATTTATGAATATGTATATCTGCTAAATGTCTTACATATTTGATTTTTTTATTGCCCTTTTCCAATACTTGAATATTCGTGTCAGTTTTATTTTTTGTATTTTTGATAATCATTCGGAATAATATTATATCAAGACATTTTTTTAACTTATAAAAAGTTCCAAAAACATAAAATATTTAGTTTAATTTATAATAAATTAAACTAAAATAATAAAATTTTAAAATTCTAATACTATATACCATTTAAGGGTAGTTTTCATAATAATATTAACAAAGTATCATTCAATAAATTTAATCCATTCTTGTATCGTTTTTTCATCATATTTTCTTTCCAATAATTCTTTTCTAGCCAATGTTTTATGTTTGGCAACGGTATACTTATCTCCTAATTGTTCTTTAATTAGTATAATAATTTGCGAAATCTGTTCGCTATCAGATATTTTAATATTAGACCCGTTCGGGCACAAGGTAACTAATATGTAATGAAGTAAAAAATAATTATATTTTATAAATATTTTATAAATATTTTATATCGTATATATAACAATATAAAATAAAAAATATCATTTGAACGCAATAAAAAAATTTTGTAAACTACTTTTATTTATTCAAAAATAAAAACTCATTTAATATATCTGTCAAAAAATTTAAAATCTATAAGACGCGAATATATTGAATCATAATACATTTTAATTTTTATATCTCTAACGATTGAAACTCTACCTACTTTAAAATCTTTTATACAATGCTCAACATGAATTCTCTTTTTATATTTAATTATTTGTTCAGATGTTAGACCATAATAATAGAATTTCTTATCAGACTTCTTATCAGACTTCTTATCTGGCTTCTTATCAGACTTCTTATCAGACTTCTTATCTGGCTTCTTAGACTTCTTATCTGGCTTCTTATCAGACTTCTTATCAGACTTCTTATCTGGCTTCTTATCAGACTTCTTATCTGGCTTCTTATCAGACTTCTTATCTGGCTTCTTATCAGACTTCTTATTTGGCTTCTTATCAGACTTCTTATTTGGCTTCTTATCAGACTTCTTATCTTGCTTCTTATCAGACTTCTTATCTGGCTTCTTATCAGGATTATTTTCATTCAAAATATTATTTTGTAATAAATGATTATTCCTTTTATTTATTGGTATAATGGAATCACAATTCATATCTTTTAATATATTTCTTAATTTATTTGAGTCATATCCTTTATCTCCCAATAATATAAATTTATTTTTTAAAAATACATCAACGTTTTCATTTAATAATTTTAAACCTAATATAAAATCAGATCTATTTCCTTTTCCAACTGAACAATATAATGGATATCCATATTCATTCGTTATTATATTTACTTTAATACATTTCTTATTTTTGAACGCATAATTAAAATCAACATTGGAATGATTACATTTATTTATAATAGTTGTAGAATCTATTATAACATGTTTTGTTAATTTGTTATCTATATTTTTCTCATGAATTTTTTTATTAATTTGTATATTTGACATTTTATCCTTAAAATCATAAAAACATGTTTTTTGAGGGTAATTATTTTTTCCCATATTTGCACCTAAATTAAGTATCTCCATAAAATTATTATAACTTATACCTGACATTTCAAATAAGATATACATATTTAAATATGTATCTAATGAATACTTTTTAAACTTATTTTTAAATATATCTAGTTCTGAGCGATGATTTTCAAAATATTGTTTATATAGATCTTTTTTAGATTCCAAATATTTAGACATATATAATCTATATCGAAAAAATTGAAAAATAAAGTGTTAGAATTTATAAAGCATAATATAACATATATTCTCATCGATGAAAGCTATTAAATCTACATTAAATCAAACTCTGATAAATAAAGATCATACAAAACAATTTGATAATGTAGCAAATTATCTCCGTATTATAATGATATTAGCATATTGTTTACAAAAATTATTTGTTATAATATATTTAGATATTAAACAAAATACCAATGATAAATTTATCAAAGAAAAATATGGAGATCTAATCGAACATTTTAAGAGACTTAAATTTTTATGTAAAGGAGGTGTTAATATTTTTGCTAGAAACGGAACTCTATATTTTCTTAATGCAGTTTATGGTTCATATGCTAAATTTACAGATAAAGACACTAAAACGAATGAGAATCTATTTAAGTTTTTACTTAATGTTGTATATTTAAGAGATATTAAAAATACATATATGAATACACTTAATGGACAAAAATTTGAGGGATTTGGACAATTTGCTAGTGATATGATGGTTCAAATGACTACTAATAATACAAACAATATTATATTGCATTATAAAGAGTATATATCGCGTCTAATTAATCTAACTTTTCTTGAGAAAAATGATCCAATAATTAGACAAAAATTAGCAGAGTTATACAAGATACGAAAAATATTACGACGCGAATTATTTGATAAAGAGAATTATGATTCAACAAAGAAAAAATATTATAAAGCTAATAAATCATCTAAAAAAGACAAATTAGAAAAAAGACTCAAATATTTACTCTATTTGAATCCATTTATTGATAAATCAGATATTACCAAATTAAAAAAGGATATAGAGAAATTAAATGATCAAATAGATGAACTGAATGAACAATTAAGTAAGTTCACATCTAAAGAGAAAAAGAAAATTAGAGTCGAATTAGGAAAAATTAAAACATGTCTCTTTACTGGAAACTCTCATAAAAATATGATATTTAGTGATGATGAAGATAGAAATAATGAATATATAAAATGGCTAGATAAGAATAGAAAATTGATTGTTCCAGATAAGTTAGATCATGATAATATCAATTATACGGCTAAATCGAAAACATTAGAATGTTTCATTAAAAGCAGAAATATAAATATTATGATAGAAAAATTTGGAGTAAAACCTTATAATATATTGCCTAATCCGACTAGTTTAGTTCCTCAACATATTGCAGTTACAGTTAAATCATTATTATATGTTTTTCAAGATAAAGAAACAAGAAAAAAATTAGTTGATTCTACTTATTATGATTTTTGCGATAATGAATTTTATTCAGAAAAAGATTTCACTGATCGAGCAATAGTATCTATTTATAACGAATTAATTGATGATAAACAAAAAACTATTAAAAAATATAAAGTATTATCAGTAGCTGATTTAGCTAAATTAGTAGCTAAATTATCTAATGTAAAATGTAATAATATTGATAATATTAGAAAATTAGTTGAACATGATATTAAAAATATTGATGATATAATAAAAAGAGTAATAAATTATAAACCATCTATGACATCTATAGCACATCATGGAACATCATATGGAAAATATTTATTTAGTCAAATATTTGACTTTTACAAGATAAAATCTGGAAAAGCTATATTTAACGAGATAATATATACTGATGGAAAAGCGATATCAGTTATATTTGAAGATAAAAAAAAGAAGAATAAGAATAAATTTGATCCTCAAATAATGGATGAATATATGAACTGTGAAGAATTAGATGAATCTGATAGAAATTATTTATTAGATAGGGAGAGATATGTTTATGCTGGTTTAGATCC
>VGGU01000045.1 GCA_016868475.1 Bacteroidota bacterium | reverse complement strand
ATCGTCATCGCCGTATACGAGGCGTCTATAATGGCACCTTGGGAGTAGAGATCAATCGACTCGAGGAAGATATCCGATTGTTGCTAAATGAAAAATAGAAGAGAAATTTTATCAAAATACGACCTCCTCGACTGCGCCGTTTTCCCAAGTGAGAATTGAACCGGTTAATGTCTCCAGTGATTTTTTTGACCAAGAAAGGTTATTTAAGATTGATAGGATGGGATTTGTTAAATAATTACTTAATTGTTTTGTACTCAATCATCGCATTATAGCTGCATCCTTTGTCAATAAGGGGAGCACAAATGGTAAAAAGGTTATACTTTTATAGTGTAACCTTTTTTATGTTTTATGAATAAGATAGCTCAATTCCTTAAAAAGTACCGAAATGAAGTCATCGTAGGTGTACTTGTATATCTTTTCTTGATTTTCAGAGATGTGATTAAGTCCTTCTTGTAAAATTACACGAAATTCAACCCTTTAGTTTCCTAATAGTCACATACTCAATCATCGCATTATAGCTGCATCTTTCGTCTGTAAGGGGAGCTGAATATTAAGCAGTTATGAGTTTTATCTCGTAGCTGCTTTTTTATTTGCACCAAAATTTGCAACAGAAAATCGGAAATTTCATTTCAGTTATCCAATTAGCATAACAGTACCTGCACCCTAGTGAAGAAATTTGTTTTATTTCTAGACATGACTGAATTGTATAGAGAATTGGAACTTTAAGACAATGGATGAGGTAATCGAAATATACAAAATCGACCAACTATTAGAACTAGTCGACAGTAATGGTACTGTGAAGTGTTCAATTACCTTCCGGGGTGGTCATATATCTGAAATACGTCATGTCAAAACCATTGAGGGCGGATCGATAGGATTCAGCGGTCCAATGCTTTCTAGGTTATCTTGAGCTGAATACTTTTAACCCCTGCTAACAGTGGTAGATTTAATTGACTTAGTGGTGAGCCTTTCGGCCAACAAGCTGATAACCCTTACCACGACCTCGTTTTTTTTGCCATACTTCTGACACTCTCAATAGATAGGTATTTCGATTCCCCTTTAATGTTACATCAATGGTAGCATTGAATATCAGTGTAACATGCCTCTTCCAGTAGTGCAAAGAGGGGTCGACACCATTAAAGTTAATTGGTTGCTTCAGCTGATAGATTTCAAGGCTATCCTCTTTGTAGCTGTGATATATCAAATAACCGGTCTTGATATTTTCTATTTGCTGTTGTTGAGTTTCAATCCATCCATTACTATGCGCATATCGAAGCTTCTTTGAGGTACGCAGTTTGATCAACTCCGCATCGCCCCTAACCAATGCCTGGTGATAATCCATGGCATTCCGCAACAGCAAAATGTGATTTGAATCTCGGACCTCCAAAAAATCGGTTGTCGCTAATTCTTGTCCCCACAGTTGTATCGGGCCCCAACCCGTATTGATTAATAGTAAGCAAAACCATAATGATCTCATGAACAATTATTAGAATTATGTAATTTATAAAATATTTATGGAGAATTTCGGAGTCGATTCGATAGCCTTTTTTATGTCATACAACTAATGTTTACCACTTAACTACTCCAAAGTTAATTGTATGAGCTAAACGTTACTCAAAAAACTATTATAAAAGGCACTAATAAATTAAAAAAAAATGATTTTCGGGGCAAATTTCAAAATGAAACTATTTAATTTGTTGTTGTTTAGATGAAATGAATGGTCAAAGCCGGTTCCTTGATTGTTGGAATGTTTAATAAAGTATATGAAAACAGAATCAGAATTAAAACAAATTGTAAAAGACAAGTATAGCCAGATAGCATTGCAAGATAAGGAGATCAACATGTCTTCTTGTTGTGGAGCAGGAGGATGTTCAACTGAAGTGTATAACATCATGAGTGATGATTACACTGCTTTGGAGGGCTACCATGAAGACGCCGATTTGGGTCTAGGCTGTGGTTTACCCACTCAATTTGCTAAGATTAAAAAGGGAGACGTAGTGGTGGATTTAGGAAGTGGTGCTGGAAATGATTGTTTTATTGCAAGACACGAAACCGGTGAAACAGGGAAAGTGATTGGGGTAGATTTTACACCAAAGATGATCGAGCGTGCAAGAATGAATGCAGAAGTCAGAGGGTTTAATAATGTAGAATTTCGTGAGGGAGATATTGAAAGTATGCCAATCACTGCTAACGTAGCTGATGTTATTGTAAGTAACTGTGTATTAAATCTAGTGCCAAATAAAAATGGCGTATTTAAAGACATATATAGGGTGTTAAAACCCGGTGGCCATTTTAGTATCAGCGATATTGTTTTAGAGGGTACATTACCTGAAGATTTAAGAAAAGAAGCAGAGATGTATGCTGGCTGTGTTTCAGGTGCTATTCAAAAAGATGTGTACATGGAACTTATTAAAGCCAATGGCTTTGAAAATATATCCATTCAAAAAGAAAAACCCATTGCACTTCCTGATGACCTATTAAAGAACTATTTGAGTGCAGAGCAAATACAATTATTCAATACAGGTACTACTGGCATCTATAGTATTACAGTGTTTGCTCAAAAGCCGTTATCAGAAAATTCTTCTACTTGTACACCTGGATCAGGTTGTTGTTAAAATTCCATAAAGAAATTGAACATGATTCCCTCTCCCATAATCATACTTCCATGAAAAAGAAAATATTAGTTCTTTGCACTGGAAATTCATGCCGGAGTCAAATTGCACATGGATATTTGCAACTATTTGGAGGACACAAAGTAGATGTATATAGCGCAGGAGTGGAAACCCATGGCGTCAACCCTAAAGCAATCGCAACAATGAAAGCGGATGGAGTTGATATTTCAGCACATACTTCTAACAATGTTGTAGAATACCAAGGAATTGACTTCGACTTTGTTATTACTGTTTGTGAAAATGCAAAAGAAAAGTGTCCAACTATCTCAAGACAGGCAGTGAAATTTCATCATAGTTTCCCGGATCCGGCAAAGGCAGTTGGGACTGATGAAGAAATCAAAAAAGAATTTGAGCGAGTTAGAAATTTGATTAAAATTTATTGTCAAGAATTTACTAATGATAACTTCAAACATTGAGATAACAAGAGTTACAAGTCAATCTGAAATAATTGATATTAGAGACTTGCAAGCTTTGAACTTAAAACAGAACATAACTTATGAGGAAGCTACCGTTCAGGGCTTCCTTACGGCTGAGTACACTATCAACTATTTGGAAGAAATGAACTCAGTCTCGCCTTCCATTATTGCAAAGGATGGGGAAAAAGTAATTGGATATTCATTGGTTGCAACAAAAGAGATTAGAAAGGGGCATGTTCTTTTGGAAGGTTTGTTTGACGCCATTGATGAGTGCACATACAATGGGAAATTATTAAGAGATGTCAACTATGTGGTTGTTGGGCAATTATGTGTAGCAAAAGAATATCGGGGACTAGGCTTGGTTCAACAGCTTTATGGACATTTTCGGGATTGTCTTTCAAACAAATTCGTCTACCTGGTTACAGATGTTGCAAAAGCAAATGTTCGTTCTCTTAAAGCGCATAAGAAAAGAGGGTTTCAGGTCATCAACGAGTTGACGTATGATGATGTTGGATTTGATATTGTGCTGTGGGATTGGAATGCAACAAATCAGGATTTTTATAAGAAAAGCTGAACTACTTGCTTAACACTAAAAGAAAAAGCCCCTGCAATAGCAGGGGCTTTTTTATACGAACTCAAACAGCTTATAACTGAAAGCGAACGCGCATAAAGTAGTAGGCTCCATTAAAGCCAAACTGCTGAACTCGGCGAGAGTAAACAAAACGACCTGAGCTAAAATTGTTAGAATGATTATGGCGGTCTTGATATACATCAAAGATGTTGTTTCCGCCAACCGTTAGAGTAACTCCTTTCATAATATCATAACTGGCTGTCAAATCAACAATCGTGTGTGGGTTAAAGGTTTGGTCAAGTGTTTCACGCACACCAGTAAGGGTATTGATAGGCCAAGCAGCGGGAGTAGCAGGATTTAATGAAGGATCTAAAAATGTTACTTCCCCAAAACGTACCGCACGAGTCATTGCCGAAAACTTACCAGAGCGGTAGTTCACCATCAAACTAGTTTTATTTTTCGGATTGGCAACTTCTATACGACTTTGGTCCTCACGATTAAAGTAGCTACGGATCTGGCCGGTGCGAATCAATACCGGAGAAGCTTTAATAATGGGATTTCCTGCAGCATCCTTCATTACTTCATTATCAATAAAGGTGCCTGCCCATGTAAACTTCAATTGTCCTTGCTTACCCACTTTTACATTGTAACTAAGTACAGCTTCCAAACCACGTGCCCGGGTGTCTATGGCATTGGTAAAGAAGTTAGCCGTAGTGGCATTTGCTGCACGAAGCTGATTACGTAACACGGTATCACCTCCGTCAGAGAAATTATTAGTCAGCACTATACGATCATTGATATCAATCTGATAGGCATCGATGGAAAGTTCAAGTTTACGTTGCATCAACTTGGCAGTAAAACCAAGGGTATAACTAAGCGAAGTTTCTTGCTTTAACTTAGGAATGCCCAAAATCTGTGCTGGACTGCTCTCATTGGTAAACGTACCACTCTCTGTAGGAACCAATCCGGCAGGAGTGCTAACAAACAGTGTATTGGTCTTGGCATAAAATTTCTGCTGCTGCGAAGGAGCTCTAAAGCCAGTGCTGGTAGAGGCACGAATGGTAAAATTATCACTGATCTTATAGCGAGTTGCCAACTTATAATTTAGCGTGCTGCCAAAGTCAGAATAGTTCTCGAAGCGCAGTGCACCGGCAACCATAAACTTCTTAGTGAAATCTTGCTCCATGTCTAAGTAGAGCGAAATATTACTTCTATTGTTATTGCCTTCGTTAGATGGTAAGAAACCGGCAAATACTTGCGAACCGGCAGCTACACCTGCAGCAGTATTATAGTTTTTGTATGAAGTCTCTTCGCCGGCACGAATCCCAAACTGATCCATGCGATACTCGGCTCCAAAGGCTACGTTAAGACCTTGTTTAACATCAAATTTTCTTGACAGATCCGCATTCAGCGTATTCTGTGAAAATTTAAGTCCACCTGCATCGAACTCACGCTGCCAAGTGTTACTTACAGAAGCTTGGGTATAATTGACCGAATTAGACACGGTAAAATCAAAAACGTTACGTCCATAAGTATTGCTAAAATCGGCATTCCACTTGCCTACTTTTCCTCTTACACCAATTGATGTAGAGATGTCTCGAACATCCGAATTGATCTCAGGCAAAAAACCATTTGGATAAACGGCATATACCGAAGTACGTACCGCAGCAGGAACAGCAGATGGATAGCGATAAAATCCGGCTGCATTACCCTTCTTGGCATTGATTCCCCCAAAGGCATACAATTGCCAACCACCTGAAAGAGGGTAAGAGAAATTATACATCACACCTCCCCCCTTAACGCGAGAGTTACCAATACGCATATCAAAATCATTGCGGTTCAATCCACGAGCTGCCATAATTGAATCATCGCGGTTAGCAGTTCCTACATTGGGAAAAACTGCGCCGGTATAGGTTCCGCCACGATTAGTTTCACCACGAGAAGTGTATTCGCCAGTCAGGTTCAAAAATCCTTTGGCCCCTACTTTTAATCCATAATTCAGCGCAGCTTGGATGGTTTGTCCATCTGTTACTGAAACCTTAGGAGCCTTACCAGCGCTAATAACATAATCGCGATCGTAAGAAGTCATATGTTGTCCGGCCGATATATTTCCAATTAATAAACCAGTTTGTTGCTTGAGCACAATATTTATTACACCTGCAATAGCATCTGATCCATATTGTGCGGCAGCACCATCGCGCAAGATTTCGATACGCTCAATGGCATTAGCAGGAATGGCATTAAGGTCAGTTCCCACAGTTCCTCTGTTTACCGTACCATTCACGTTAACAAGCGCAGACTGATGACGGCGTTTTCCGTTTACCAGCACCAACACCTGATCGGGGCCAAGGCCTCGTAATTGCGCAGGATCAACGTGGTCTGTTCCATCTGCAATAGCTTGGCGGGCCGACTGAAAAGAAGGAGCAATAAAAGTGAGGATCTGATTAAGATCAACCTGCCCTACTTCATTAACTACCTGACCCAATGGGATAATATCTACTGGTACTGGAGAATCGGTTTTAGTGCGTGTTTGATTTCGTGACCCGACAACTACTACGTTGTCCATTTCTATTCCTGGTTCTAGTTGAATTTGCAAAGATGCTTGGTCCCCTAGAGTCAACTGCATGGTCAAGTATCCTACATAACTAACACGAATAGTTTTTACATCGGCTCCCACAGAAATGGTAAAGGCTCCTTTCGCATCGGTCATAGTTGCTTGGTTAGTACCTGGTACCTGTACTACTGCGCCTGCCAGTGGCTCACCGGTGGCTTTACCTTGCACGGTGCCTTGTAACGTTCGTTGCGCCTGCAAAACGCCTGCAAACAAAAAGGCTGAAATAAATAAAATAAGCGATTGCTTCATAGGTTTGGTTTTGACACAAGTTATCAAATGGCGGCATTACAACTAAAGGTTGATTTTAACATATTCCTAACATTTTGAATAATAAAAAATATATTACTTAATATCTTGGCAGTCAATTAAATAATTAACAATCGTCAAACTCAAAAAGTAATTTTTTCAAAATCATCTTTTGGGCTGTTATAAACTAAACCTAAAATGAAATTTGAGACTTCTTTAGACAAATTAACAAAAGTAATTACCGTGATTAGCACGATTCTATTTGCAGTAGTTATTGTTGGTTTTTTGTCAAATAACACTTTATCAAACGAGCCCTCTGTACTTATAGCAATCTCTATCCTGCCAATAACCTATATTGGCGTGTTATTGTTTCGGCCTATTAGCTATAGCTTATCAGCTCATAAACTAACCGTCATCAGGCCTTTGAAAAATATTGAATTCAAATTAAAAGAGATTGAAAAAGTTGAACTCCTAGATAATGCCATGCTTAAGGGAACCATCAGGACATTCGGAGTCGGTGGGCTTTTTGGCTATTGGGGAAAGTTTTATAATAGAAAAATAGGCACAATGACTTGGTATGCCACTAGATGGAGCAATGCTGTTTTAATAACAACTAAATCAAATAGCAAAATTGTGTTGACCCCAGATCAACCAGATATCTTTATAGCTGAATTAACCAAAACCATAACAGAAACCAAATAAATATCTTGAGAGAACCATGCTAACAGTTGTTGGATGGGTAACAGATTTAGATGGATTTTTGTTTTGAATTCAGTAAATTAGTTACATAAATTGTTCTTTATGTTCAGGAATAGGATCTTTTTCACGTTTGCGTTTATTCTATTAATGACGCCTATTGCCAATGCTCAACATGTTTTTGTAAGGGTATACAACACTCATAATCAAAAATTTCAAAAGGGATATCTGCAGCACACCAGCGATTCTGGAATAGTGTTGATCAGAAACGGAAGCGAATCCGGAGAAATTAAGTACACCGACATTTATAAAATAAGAATGAGAAGATCAGCTGGACTCACGACCCTGGTCGCCGGCGGGATACCTGTTGTTGCGGGCTCCGCTCTGATAGTGAGAAATAATAACTGGGATAACCTCACTGGGCTGGTGCTATTCATTGAAGGACTGATCATCGGACCTGTTGCAGGGGGAATCAAAGCTGTTCTGAACCCAAAGCCAATGATTATTGGAGGAAACTATCAAAGTTGGATGAAATACAAACAAGTACTGGATCAAAAGTTGGCTCACTGACTATTAACACGTATTACCCTCCCTAAAAGACTGAGCAGTATTGAAACAACTTGTAAAAGACAGGTAAAGAGAAAGTGATTGTAATTCCAGAAAGCCATTTAATGTCCTGTCTATTAAACCTTTGTAAGTTTTATTGTTCTAATAACCACCAACAGATATGAATAAAGTTGACATCAGAGCATGGGAGTCCGGAGATGCCGTCTGGCTTGCTCAACACTTTAATAATGAGAAAATTTGGAATAACCTCCGGGACTATGTCCCTTATCCCTATACTCTTGAAAATGCTGAAAAGTTTATTATCACTCAACAAGAGCTGACCCCCACGCAAAATTTTGCAATTACCGATGATGGCGAAATAGTTGGAGGGATTGGGATCAACTTTCAACATGATATTTATCGCATGAACGTAGAGCTTGGTTACTGGATTTAATGTCGCCGGGAATTTTGCCGCTAATCAATGCGGAAATGGGTTCATTATTAGTCAATGCAGGATCGCCATTGCTTTTTGCTCCGGAGGAAGGTGAGAATTTTTTTAGATTGTTTGGATGGACTCCTGTTGCTTCCCATTCCAAATTCAAAGCGGCCGCACAACTCAAAAGACTGCCCGACTCTCTTTTACCTTTTGCCAATCAGCCCGAGCCAGAAGGGCCTAAAGGAAATTTTCCTTGGTCTGGAGTTTGTTTATTTACTAATTCTTTATCACTTTAGTGGTGGATTGAAATTGCTATGAAAAGTGTTACCAAAATATCGATTCTTAACGG
>VGGU01000044.1 GCA_016868475.1 Bacteroidota bacterium | reverse complement strand
ACTTGGGGAAAAACGCAGTTCAGCCCTTGTATTGGTTGAATCCATTGGACTATGCCTATAGTGAGTTGCGTAATCCCCGGATGATGAATATACCTAAGCCAGTTCTGTTGGATACCGACGGTGATGGGGTTACTGATCAGTTTGATCGTGAACAAACACCTGCCGGATGCCCAGTGGATACGCATGGGGTAAGTCTGGATACTGATGGAGATGGCGTTCCTGATTGTAAGGATAAAGAATTGATCACCCCTACACGTTGCCAGCCTGTTGATGTTGACGGAGTTGGTAATTGCAAATGCCCTGATGATTGTAAGGTGGTAGAGGCTCCTCCTCCTCCAACCTGTGAACAAAAATTAGAGGCTCTTCCAAGTGTTGCCTTTAAAGCGGGATCTAATAAACTTTCCGATGATGCAATGGCTGTATTGGCAGCTGCTGCTTCTCGTATCCGTAATAACCCCGGTTGTAATGTGGTGGTAGTTGGATACTGCGCTGCAGATAAGCGTGAGCAGCAAATGAGCTGGGATCGCGTCAATGCCATTATCACCTACATGGTAGATAAGGAGGGTATTAGCCAGTATCGCTTTATCTTCAATTATGGTCAACAAGGTGGTGATTGCAACACAGTAGATCTTCGTGCAGCTGCTGATGGAGAGGTTGGGCCAAATCGTGTCGATGCTCCTCATCCAAATCTACGCAAGAACTAATAGTTGATTTTTAATAGAACTTCAAAGAACCTCGGACTTTCCGGGGTTCTTTATTTTCCTTTTGGCTGACTATCATGGCTTTAGGCAATAATTAACGTAATAGCCTTGGTAGTTCATCTTTTTTACTAAAGATTTGTTGCTTCATCGTAATTTTGCTCCCCCATGTCCATCCTATTGCGATTCAGTGTGTTGTCCATGATAGTCCTTTCGGTTGGAATCATGTCTGGCTGCGGTAAAAGTTTTAGTAAACTTTTAAAAAACCCAGATGCGGCTTACAAGCTGAAAATGGCCGAACAGTTCTTTGCAAAAAAGTCTTATACAAAGGCCCAACAGGTTTACGAGGATATCATGCCCTTTTATAAAACCAGTAAGGAGTTTGAGGACATATATTACAAGTATGCTTATTGTGCTTACCACCTCTACGATTTCACGAACGCAGAAAATCTTTTTAAAAGCTATCTGGAGATTTTTCCTACCAGTGCTCGAGCTGAGGAAATAGATTATATGCGCGCTTATTGTTACTACAAACAATCTCCCAAGGCTGCGCTTGATCAAACCAATACAGTGAAGGCGATGGGAATGATGCAGGTTTTCATAAACACACACCCAGGTTCTCCTCGCAATAAAGAGGCTTCTGAAATCATTGATCAGTGTAGGGCAAAGCTTGAATTGAAAGAATTCATGAGCGCACAGCTTTACTTTGACCTGGGCCAATTTCGAGCTGCTGGTGTTGCATTCACTTCATTGTTGAATGCATTTCCTGAATCTGCTCGTGCTGATGAGTATAAGTTAATGGCCATTCGTGCCTATTATCAGTATGCGGATATGAGTATTGAGGAAAAGCGAATTGAACGCTTTGAGCAAGTGATTAACGAATGTTATGAATTTACCGATCGATATCCAGAGAGCAAGTTGAAAAAAGAGATTGACAACATTTTAAATAATTCACAGACTAATATAAAAACACTAAAAAATGAGCAAGTTAAGACGACATCTTAGTGCAGGTATTGCCAGCAATGTAGAAACGCGTAATCTTCAGGATATACGTGCCAAAACGGGAAATGTTTATGAGTCTATTTCTATTGTAGCCAAGCGCGCAGGACAGATCAATATTTCATTGAAGGAAGAATTACACACTAAGCTGGAAGAATTTGCTTCTCATACCGATAGTTTGGAAGAGATCCACGAGAATAAAGAGCAAATTGAAATCTCTCGCGCTTATGAGCGTATGCCAAATCCTGCGCTATTAGCAACACAGGAATTCATGGATGATAAGATTTATTTCCGTAAACAAGAAGACGAACTGTTCAGCTAATAACTGCTGAAATGAAACGCACGGCACTTTATTTATTCCTATGCTTGCTACCAGGTTTGGTAAATAGTCAGGAAATACAGGCACGTGTAGAAATTCTTACCAATAAGATCAGTTCTCAAGTAGATCGCAGGGTATTTCAAACTCTTCAAAACGGGCTTACTAATTTTATTAACTCGCGTAAATGGACCACTGATGCGTTTCAGTCTGCTGAGCGAATACAGTGTAGTTTTTTACTGACCCTTTCGCAGGATCTTGGTAGCAATACGTATCGGGGGGGGATTACCGTTCAAGCGGCACGTCCTGCCTACAACACTTCCTACGTCAGCCCACTTTTAAATTTTCATGACGATAATCTTGTTTTTAAGTATGTGGAATTTCAACCCATAGAATTTAATGAAAACCGGGTTCAGGGGAGTGATCCATATGTATCCAATCTAACGGCAACAATTGCTTATTATATTAATATCATTTTAGGGCTGGACTACTCTTCATTTGGCCTTCGCGGTGGGGATGTTTATTTTCAAAAGGCCTGGAACATTGTAAACAATGCGCCTGACTCAAAAGATATTACAGGTTGGAAGTCGTTTGATGGGCTTCGGAATAGGTATTGGTTGGCCGAGAATCTAAATAATAATCGATATACGCTCTTTCACGATGCACTTTTTGCTTATTACCGAACTGGCGTTGATGTGCTTTTTGAAAATGAAGAAGCCGCTCGCAATGGTATACTTAACGCACTGAGCTATTTAAATACGGTTAGTACGGAGAACTTGAATTCAATGATTGTTTCGGTGTTTTTTCAGGGGAAAGGCAATGAATTATTTAAGATCTTCAGTAAAGGAACTGGTGAACAGAAGGCACGTGCAAAGGAGCTGCTTTCAAAATTAGACATCACAAATCTTTCACTTTATCGCACGCTATGAGAGGCTGGCTGGTTTTACTCTTTATTGCTAGTGTTTTATGGGGATGCCAATCCAAACAACAGGTGCCCGATGGTATAATTGCCCCCGATAAAATGGAGGCTGTACTATTCGATATGCTACGAAGTGGTAATTTGATCAATAATTTTCTGCTAGCCAAAGACTCCAGTTTGCCTAAAGAACAAACACAAATTGACTGGATCAATAAAGTTTTAATCTTCCATGAAGTTTCTGAACAGCAATTCAAAGAAAGTTTTACATATTATCAACATCACCCTGCATTGATGGCTCAAATCATGGATTCAATCTCTAAAATAGAGGAAGATCCCCTGATTAAAATCACCAAGCCAGGTAAGCTGTTACCTGCTCAGTAAGTCCTAATTTTAGCTATTATTAATAGGCTATGAATAAAGTTGTAAGAGGTCCAGACGAGGCCATCTACGATATCCATGATGGCGCCACGCTTATGCTTGGCGGCTTTGGATTATGTGGAATACCAGAAAACTGTATTGCTGCTTTGGTCAAAAAAGGGATCAAGAATCTTACCTGCATCTCTAACAATGCCGGGGTTGATGACTTTGGAATAGGGTTGTTACTGCAGCAAAAACAGGTGCGCAAAATGATCTCTTCCTATGTTGGTGAAAATGCTGAATTTGAACGGCAACTATTAAGCGGTGAATTGTTGGTGGATCTTATTCCTCAAGGAACGCTGGCCACACGTTGTTTGGCAGCGGGGTACGGAATGCCTGCCATTTATACTCCTGCCGGGGTAGGCACTGAAGTGGCGGAAGGAAAGGAGGTTAGAAACTTTAAGGGTAAAGATTATTTATTGGAGTATGCCTTTGATGCAGATTTTGCCATTGTAAAAGCATGGAAGGGGGACACAATGGGAAATTTAGTTTTTCATGCAACGGCCAGAAATTTCAATCCTTTAATGGCGATGGCTGGAAAAATTACTATTGCAGAAGTGGAAGAATTAGTTCCTGTAGGCAGCTTGGACCCTGATTCTATTCACACGCCAGGAATCTATGTGCATAGAATTTTTGAGGGAAAGAACTATCAAAAAAGAATAGAACAACTAACTATAAGTCAACCTTGATTCATACCAGTAGTATGCCACTTACAAAAGAACAAATAGCGCAACGAATTGCCCGCGAATTGAAACATGGGTTTTATGTTAATCTGGGTATAGGTATTCCTACCTTAGTAGCTAATTATATTCCAGCAGGAGTTGACGTAGTGTTGCAAAGCGAAAATGGATTGTTGGGAATGGGCCCGTTTCCTACTCCAGATAAAGTGGATCCCGATTTAATCAATGCAGGTAAGCAGACCATCACCACTATTAATGGTTCTGTTTTTTTTGATTCTGCAGCTAGCTTTGGAATGATAAGAGCTGGCAAAGTAGATCTTACTGTGTTAGGAGCTATGGAGGTAAGCGATCAAGGGGATATTGCAAATTGGAAGATACCAGGGAAAATGGTGAAGGGAATGGGTGGAGCTATGGATCTGGTTGCCAGTGCACGCAATATCATAGTGGCTATGTTGCATACCAATCCCAAGGGAGAGTCCAAGCTGCTATCTCATTGTGCACTCCCACTTACCGGAGTGCGATGCGTAAAAAAAGTAGTTACTGATTTAGCAGTCTTGGATATTACCCCCGATGGTTTTTTATTACGTGAACGAGCCCCCGGCGTAACTGTAGAAGAAATTCAAGCTAAAACTGCCGGAAAACTGCTTGTTCCATCCGAAGTGCCTGAGATAGTACTCTAAAGAGAAACAATCCCATTTCGAATGGCCACCATGGCTAGCCCCACACGACTTTTTACGTCCAGCTTTATGAACAATTGATCTCGAATTGAATCTACCGTTCTGGGATTTAGTTTCATTCGCTGAGCTACTTCTTTATAAGTCATATCCGAACAGGCCAATTGTAAGAAAAAAATCTCTTCGTCGTTTAATAAAGACTTCTGCAACCGTTTTGTTCCATCCTCTTTGCTATTGACCATATTAACCAATTTTGAAGTAGTATGATTGGAATAATATTGCCCTTCGGTTGCAATGGTAGCAATAGCAGCCCTCAAGTCCGCAGGACTAGCTGATTTGTGCAAAATCCCTTTTACTCCCAATTGAAGCAATTGAATGAGGGTGAGATCGGAGTCGTACATAGTAAGCATTAGTACTTTGATGGAAGGCCGGTTTTTCTTCAGCCATTGCGCCGTTTCCATTCCATTCATTTCCTTCATGTTTAGGTCCAACAGTACCAGATCGGGCTCGGGATTAGTTTTTAACGATTGGATAAGCTCCTTGCCATGGCTGCATTGATCAACTACTTTAAAGTTTTCAAATTCATTAATGCGGGTGGCTAGAGCGTTTCGTAACATGACATGGTCGTCAACAAGGATAATTCTTATCATAGGTTGGTTTTTAAGCATGGGATTTGAAGAGTAAGGCAACAACCCTGATTGGGCATGCTGTCTATTGATAGTTTTCCATGTAGCGACGCTGCTCTAAAATTCATGTTGCGCAGACCAGCGGATTGTGCTTTTTCAGTCCTTTGGTTGAATCCTCTTCCATTGTCAATTACTTTGATGCATAGTTCCTGCTCTAAAAAATTCATCTCGATATCTACGCGAGTAGCCTTTGCATGTTTTAGCACATTGTTTAAGGCCTCCTGAACAATCCGGTAAATGATCAATTCCATTTCCTCACTGAGGTGTTGTTGCTTTCCCTGAACAATAAATGATGTTTGCATACCGCAGGCATCACTCATTCTGTTCAATTGTTTGTTCAGCGCTGCATGCAATCCAATAGAAAGAATTAACTCACCATTTAATGATCGGGAGAGGTGATGAATTTCCCGCAAGGTTTCTTCTAATAATTCAATGGTGTCATTTAGCTTAACGGTTGGATTATTTTTTTCTATCCGTTGCAAATTAATAATAGCAAGCAAGATGGTTTGACAGGCATTGTCATGCAGTTCGGAGGATATTTGTTGATAGGACTCCTCTTGAATGGCTATTTGCCAGCTTGACCAGGTTCGTTTTTTGTTTTTTCCAAGTGTTTTCATCTGCTAAAACTAAAATTCCATTTATCAATTATTCAAATAGAAGCACCCGTATTTTTCTGAAAAATTTCGAGAAAAAAACAGGAGCAGCCTTGGATTATTTTCCAGGACTATTCGTTAATTGTCTTGTTTTCAAGGCGTAAGGCAATCCATTCTCGGTAAGAATCGCTAAACAAAGAGGGGGAGCGCAGTGCTCGATGAAGATTGCTTGTGCAGTGTTAAGTAGGCTTGAAAAAGTACTTGTATGGCCTGTTTGCCCTCTAGACCTAATGAACGAGTATACTCGTTCACATAAAGTCCTATATGTTTTCGTATGATTTCTTCTTCCATTTCCTGCGCGTGTTTTCGAACAAATAAGGATAGCTGCGGATAGTGTGCCCAAGAGTATGCCAAACTATTGCGTATCCATTCCTCCAGTTTTATTTTTATGGAGTGTTCAAATGATCGTTTTATGGCAATCCCTCCCAGCGGTATTGGAACGTTGAAGCGTTCCTCCCAGTAATTTCCCAGGTCCATTATTTTGGTTAACCCTTTTCTCTCGTAGGTAAATCTGTTTTCATGGATCAGCACGCCCAATAAATGGTTATGCTGAAGTAAAGTATCCTCGATTGCAGAGAATAGCATGAATTCTTTATCTGTGGCGGTGGGAAATGCTAACGAAAACAACAAGTGAGCGGTAGTATTAATTCCGGGCAACAAGACCTTACGTTGGCTTATGTCTATAGCGGATAACGAACATTTTTCATTTGATACCAATAGTGGGCCAACCCCTTTTCCCAGTGCACTTCCTGCATCACTCAGCTGATAGTGGTTACGAGCACTAAAAAAGGCTGGAAAACTCAATTTGGTAATATCTAATTTACCTTCCTGCGCCCATTGATTTAGCGTTTCAACATCTTCCAACACGGGTTCAAACTGAAGGTCTCCGGTATCAATTTGATTATGAACCAGGGCGTCAAAAATAAATGTATCGTTTGGGCAAGGTGAAAAACCAATCCGCAGCTTCATAATTCTTGCAATAAGGTGAGTAAGGATTGATTAAGCGAAGCAATGGCAGCAGGCATATTCCAATTTTTTTTACTTCGTTCAGCTATGTAGTTGCTGCTGCTGCGTAGTTGAAGAAATGGAATTTTTTCTTGAAGTGCAATATAATGAAGCGCCGCTCCTTCCATTGACTCAATGATTGGATTAAATTGTTTTTTATAATAACGAACTTTTTGTGGCTGTGTGGTTATTTCGTTTACCGATATGCCTGTTACTTTTGGCAGCCTAAGTTTTTTTACTATGGAGTGAGGGTTTACTAACCAGCCTTTTTGGAAGGGAGGTTGATTGGCAGGTACCAAGTCAAGAGCAAATAATGTTTTTAATTTTTTTAACTCTATCACGCTCTGGTCGGCAACAGCTTCTTTTTGGATAATAAATACTTTGCCCAGTTTCAGCTTTCTGTCAAAGCAACCTCCTACACCGGCTTGAATGATTAAATCCGGTCTTTTAAGTTGAATCTGTTTTTGCAATGCGTAAGAAGTTGCCAATAAGCCAATACCCGAAATAAGGACATCAAGTTCAATGGATGAAGCGGTCAATGAACCTTTCTCTTGGAGTTTTTTCAAAAAAGGTTGAATCTCTATTGGCGTTGCGGCTATGATCAGACAATTCATGCGTTAAAATTAATTAAATAGGGTTAATTTCGCCCTTCATCCTTCCTGCGCCCAATGCTGACGGGAAGAAAAAAGTAAAGCATGGTTTACTTGACTCGGATTGAACATTTTAATGCAGCACATCGTTTGTTCAATCCTAATTGGACGCTGGATAAAAACGAAGCAGTCTTTGGTAAGTGTGCAAATAAAAACTGGCACGGCCATAATTTTGAGCTTGCTGTAACTATCAAAGGCCTACCTGACCCCGACACTGGCTTTATTTTTGATGCCAAGAAGCTTTCGGCTATTATTCGGGAGCGGGTGGTAGATAAATTAGACCATCGCAACTTGAATTTGGATGTGGATTTCCTGAAGGATAAAATGTGTTCAATTGAAAATTTAGTGCTGGGAATCTGGAAAGAAATAGAACCGGCTTTACCCACATTTGTAAAATTGCATTGCATCAAATTAATTGAGACGCCTCATATTAATGTAGAATATTATGGCGAATAAGGTAGCTGTTTATCGAAAGGAAAATTTTAATGCGGCGCATCGCCTGGTCAATTCAGCATGGACCGATGCTGAAAATACGCAGGTATTTGGAAAGTGCGCACTACCACATTACCATGGGCACAACTATGAATTAGTTGTAAAAATTTCTGGATACCCCGATCCAACAACTGGATTTGTAATTGACATGAAACTGTTGAGTGACCTAATCCAGCGTGAGATAATGGAGCGTTTTGATCATCGAAATTTAAATTTAGATACTGTTGAATTTGCCAGTCTAAATCCTACTGCTGAGAATATTGCCATTGTCATTTATGATTTGTTGCGTCCTCATTTGGAAAACAAATTGGATCTTCAGGTCCGACTCTATGAAACGCCCCGAAACTTTGTAGAATATCCTGCCTAAAACCATTTTATGGCTTATAAAAACACAGAACAGTACGATGAAGCAGTCA
>VGGU01000043.1 GCA_016868475.1 Bacteroidota bacterium | reverse complement strand
TAAGGTTTGCAGTTCTTCTGAACGAATTAAATGCGTCCAAATTAATCCTTCGTTTTCTTTACACCATTCCAATTGAGCTGTTGTAAAACCTGTAATAAGCGAATCCGCTGTAGTAGGCAATATCAATCGGGAGAGGTACCAGTATTTTCCTTTCTCGATCATTTGCTCAATCAAGGTTTTGCCATTGCTTTGATCGGGGAATAAATCTTCTGTAATGGCTTTTACCAGAGTGGGCACAATATATGATTGTTCAAATCGGCGGGAAAGATAAATGGGGTAAAGACCTTGCAGTTCGGGAGTTTGATAGGCAAAAAAATTGCTTCCGGCATATTGCTGCAACCCAATGGCTATGCCTTGTTGCAATATGGCCACACCAGGAGCGTCAAAAGGTCCCATATAAAACCAAATAGGTCCTGGTCTAAATGCAGGAAAATAATAGCTGAGGTACTGATGTGCTTTTTTTATTTGCTTTTTTAGGGGGTCTATATTTTCAAAACCAGGTTGTAGCGAATCGTACACGGAGCGGTATTGCCTCAAAAAAATTGCAGTAGTCCTTTGCGTGTTGGTGTCTGCTGGATTGCCGGAACTGCCCAGGATATAACTCATATAGTCAAAATAAAACCCCGGAGATTGATCTGCTAAATGGGCAAGACTTTTTTCAAGTTGTTGCGTGTCCAGAGCAAAGAAAGTTTGATCAAATCGTTGAAAACTTAAATCCATGGGTATTTGATCCACGGCAGGGGCTTGCGGTTGTTGTTTGCAACCACTGATCAATAGCAGAGCTATACTGGCTAAAATCAGACGCATAGGCTTACTAACGTAAAGGTTGGGAGATTGTTGTGAAGCGAAGGTACGCTGGAAAATTGGCTTACTTTTGTGCTATGAAGATAGCGCTGGCGCAACAGAATTATCACATTGGAAATTTTTCGGCCAATGTGCACAAGATCATTGAGGCCATTGCTATTGCTCGTGACAAAGGAGCAGACCTGATCCTATTTTCTGAGCTGGCGGTGTGCGGCTATCCTCCTCGTGATTTTTTAGAGTTTGAAGATTTTATTGATAAGTGCAAAGAAGCCATTGAGCAGATCAAATTGCATACGGAAGATATTGCTGTATTGATAGGTGCGCCCGACAGGAATCCGGATCCAAAAGGAAAGGATCTTTTTAATGCGGCCTATTTTTTATACAAGGGCAACACACAAGCGGTGGTGCATAAAACCTGTTTGCCTACCTATGATGTATTTGATGAGTACCGCTATTTTGAGCCGGCCAAAGATTGGCAACTGATTCCTTTCAAAGGAAAAAAATTAGCTGTTACTATCTGCGAGGATATTTGGAATCTTGGAGACAACCCGCTCTATACGCATTGCCCCATGGATCAGTTGATTGGTCAGCAGCCTGATCTTATGCTCAATCTTTCCGCTTCGCCCTTTGACTATACGCATGTGGAGGATCGAAAAGCAATCTTGAAAAAAAATGTTTTACGTTATCAGATTCCCATAGTTTACTGCAATGCCGTAGGTAGTCAAACCGAATTGGTTTTTGATGGGGGGTCTCTGGTAATGGACAAGCAGGGTGATTTGCATAAACAACTACCCCTTTTTAAAGAAGCTATTGAAATTGTTGAGTTAACGGAAATGGGCACATTTCGAGGCCAGGTTATTGAAGAAGTTTCACAGTTGCCGGAGCAAGAACTTAGTCCTTTACAATTGAATGCAGGGTTGTGCACGGCAGAAATCTATGAAGCGCTGGTAATGGGAATTAGTGATTACTTCTCCAAAATGGGTTTTACCAAGGCTATCCTGGGAAGTAGTGGGGGTATAGACAGCGCTGTAACCCTTGCATTGGCCGTGGAGGCTCTTGGAAAAGAACAGGTGCAAGCAGTGCTGATGCCTTCTGCTTATTCCAGTGAACATAGCATTCAGGATGCCGTGGCTTTGAGTAAACAACTCGGCAATCCCTATCAGCAAATTCCAATTGAAAAAGTTTACCAGTCTTTTTTAGAAACATTAGAACCTTCCTTTGAGGGCCTGCCTTTTTCTGTGGCTGAGGAAAATCTACAAAGCCGTACCCGTGGTAATTTATTGATGGCCTTGGCAAATAAG
Organism: Bacteroidota bacterium; assembly: GCA_016868475.1. Classification (GTDB taxonomy): domain Bacteria; phylum Bacteroidota; class Bacteroidia; order Chitinophagales; family Chitinophagaceae; genus JJ008. Next base: position 6,770 of record VGGU01000043.1, on the reverse strand, counting down.
TTTGGATATGTTTTATTGAATACCTCCAATAAAAGTGAGTTGGCTACTGGCTATGGTACATTATACGGAGATATGGCCGGTGGCCTGTCTGTGCTGGGCGATTGTTATAAGCTGCAGGTATATGCGCTGGCACGTTACATTAACCGCGAGCGTGAAATTATTCCAAACTCCATTTTACACAAAGCGCCTTCTGCAGAGTTAAGACCGGGACAAAAGGATAGTGATTCACTGCCGGATTACTCCATCTTGGATCCTCTCTTATATCTCTACATAGAAAAAAGAAAAAGCCCTACCGAACTAAAGGCTATGGGCTTTGAACCCCAATTGGTAGATCGTATACTTCGATTAGTGAATACCAACGAGTATAAACGTAACCAGTTCTGTCCTATCATTCGTATTTCTCCCAAGGCCTTTGGCATGGGAAGAAGATTGCCTATTGTTGGAAAATATCTATCCTGAATGAAAGGACTCGTATATAAATCAACAGGTAGCTGGTACATACTGCGGGATCCTTCCGGTAAAAGTTGGAATGCAAGAACAAAAGGGGTGCTAAAATTGGAAAATATTACCAGCACCAATCCTGTAGCAGTAGGAGATTGGGTAGAATTTGAAATTGAATCGGAACTGCAGGGTACTGCACTCATAGATCAAATACTTCCCCGTCATAATTATATCAACAGACAAAGTCCGCGTCATAAACATCAGCACCATATTGTAGCGGCCAATCTGGATCAAACCGTTTTGGTGGTTACTTTAAGAGAACCTCGTACATCACAAGGATTCATTGACCGTTTTTTGGTAGCCGCTGAAATGTATCATGTTAAACCGGTATTGGTTTTTAATAAATCAGATCTCTATCGCGCAAAAGAATTACAGCTTTTTGAAGCATTCCGTGATATGTATCAACCACTGGGTTATCCTGTAATGTTGGTCAGTGCCGAAAAGCAAGAGGGTTTAGCTGAATTGAATGCCATGTTGAAAGACAAGACCACTTTACTGAGTGGCCATAGTGGAGTAGGAAAATCAAGTTTGCTAAATGTGCTTTTTCCCGGGATGAATCGAAAAACTCAAGATGTGAGTGGATGGAGTGGCAAAGGACAGCATACTACTACGTTTGCAGAAATGTTCGACCTGCCGCAGGGTGGAAAGATCATTGATACTCCGGGTATGCGTGAGTTTGGAATTGTGGATTTAGCCAAACAAGAACTCTCTCATTATTTTCCAGAGATGAAAGAGCTGATCCAACAATGTCAATTCAATAATTGTTTACATAGTAACGAACCCGGATGTGCTGTTAAAGCGGCCGTCAATCAAGGATTGATTCACGAGGATCGTTATGTGAGTTACCGGACAATTCTCGATTCATTGGAAGAGGAATCCTATTAGGACTTAAACTTCTTTGCTTTTTTCAAAGCCTTCATGGCTTCGGGATCGCCACTGATTATTTTTTCTGCTCCCACATTTTTTCCATTGGAAGGACAACCATATTTAGGCTTGAAAACTTTATTCCAAACCTTACAGGAGCTGAGACTGCTGATCAGTACAATTAGAAGGGCGATGTTAATTATTTTTCTCATGGCTGATTGAGCGGAGTAAAGGTAACTCAATTGTGAGGATTATCGGGATCCTTAAACCACTGGGCATAGCCAACATAGTTATTGGCAATACGGGCAATTTCTCCTGCTACTTTATGTCCGGCAATACTTTTAACTTTTCTTGCCGGCACACCCACATAAATACTGTTGGGTTCGCAAATAGTATTTTCTAATACCACGGCACCGGCCGCTATTATGGTATTAGAATGAACTATTGCTTTATCCATAATAATAGCTCCCATTCCTACCAGCACATGGTCGTGTAAAGTGCAACCATGCACAATTGCCCGATGTCCGATGGAAACATAATTGCCAATGGTAGTGCCACATTTTTCAAAAGTGGCATGGATGATAGCGCCATCCTGAATGTTTACCTGATTACCGATACGAATAAAGTTTACATCACCCCTGACCACGGCCTGAAACCAGATGCTGCAATTTTCTCCCAGAGTAACATCACCAATGAGTGTTGCGTTTTCCGCCAGGTAAGTATTGTTCCCCATTATTGGAGTTTTTCCACGAACTGTTAGGATCAGCGCCATTTTTTTTCTTTGCAAAATAGTAAAAATTAAAAGGGCGATCTTTGCCTTAGTTATGCAAAATCGCGAACTCTTTTACCGACATCTTGCGCAAACCTCACCAGCCCCTTTGGCTCTGGAGATTGTTAAAGCAAATGGCGCCACACTCTATGATGCGGCGGGAAAGGAATACATCGACTTGATTGGCGGGATCAGTGTGGCAAATATGGGGCATGGCCATCCAAGGATATTGGCCGCTATGCAAGAGCAACTGAATGCCTATTTGCATGTAATGGTCTATGGCGAGTTTATTGAATCTCCACAAGTGCGGTATGCACAATTATTGGCCAATCATTTACCCGCGCCACTTGAATCTGTTTATTTTACCAACTCCGGAACAGAAGCTATCGAAGGTGCCATGAAGTTGGCTAAGCGAGCAACTCATCGCATACATATTATTTCTTTTAATCAATCTTATCACGGATCAACTCAAGGGGCCCTGAGTTTAATGGGGGACGAATATTGGCGCAATGCATTTCGTCCGTTACTTCCCGGAATTGAGCATGCCACCTATAACGATCCGGCGGTATTGGCCTCCATCACCAATCAAACTGCCTGTGTTGTGTTGGAAACTATTCAGGCCGAGGCAGGAATAATAAAACCTGATAAAAGTTGGATGCAAGCAATTCGAAAACGTTGTACAGAAACCGGTGCATTATTGGTGCTGGATGAAATCCAAACGGCTTTTGGACGAACGGGTTCACTATGGGGTTTTACTGCTTTTGATATCATACCGGATATTTTGGTATTAGGTAAAGCCCTCGGGGGAGGGATGCCATTAGGTGCTTTTGTGGCATCCAAGCAATTGATGGATTGCTTTACTACCGCTCCCGTATTGGGTCATATTACTACGTTTGGAGGTCACCCACTTTGCTGTGCTGCAGGAAAAGCTGCCATGGAAGCTTTATTGGAAGAGCAATGGATAGAACAAGTGGCGGCTAAAGAAAAATTGTTTGCTGAAAAATTAGTTCATCCTAAAATTATTGCCTTGCGCAGCGCAGGGCTTTGGATGGCTGTTACTTTTGATTCTTTTGAGACCTGTAAAAAAGTAATTGATCATTGCATAGCACAGGGCGTACTCACGGATTGGTTTTTATTTGCTGCTAATTGCCTACGCATATCCCCTCCACTTCTCATTCAGGAAAAATTAATAGAAAAAGCCTGCGATGTGATCTTGAACGCTTGTGATGCAGTTTAGTTATTAGGCCATTAAGTGCCCATATAAAAAAGCAGCTAGCAAGGCACCGGCTATGGGACCAAAAACGGGGATCCAACTATAAGACCAATCACTATCTCTTTTTCCGGGGATGGGCAATAAAAAATGCATGATGCGCGGACCAAGGTCCCGGGCAGGATTAATGCCATAACCGGTAGGGCCACCCAGACAAAGTCCAATTCCCAATACCAATAAGGCAACCGGTAATGCATCCAAGCTTCCCATTTTTGCAGCGGCCGGAGAAATACAAAGAGCACCAAATACTAATGCAAATGTTCCGATACCTTCTGCTATGAAATTGTAAAACGGATTATGTATGGCAGGTGCAGTACAAAATACGCCCAATTTATAATCTGCATTTTGAGTAACGGCAAAATGAGGATGATATAAAAGCCAAACCAAAGTAGCGCCAAGCATGGCACCTGCAAATTGCCCTGTGATATAATAGAGCAGATCAGCAGAGGCAATTTTTCCCAAGACCAGCATTCCTATACTTACTGCCGGGTTGAGGTGGCCTTGCCCGCCTAGATGAACCGAACTGTACACTCCAATAAACACGGCCATGGCCCATCCAAAATTAATGACCAGCCAGCCTGCCTGCATTCCTTTTGATTTTTCCAACAACACATTGGCCACCACGCCTCCTCCAAACAGTATCAATAATGCAGTACCGATTAATTCGCTCATAAAAATATTCATAGTATAAAATTTACTGATTTGTTGCCCATGCTATTGATGCCTTAACAGCTCGCTTCCAACCATTGGTCAATTCTTGTCTCTTTGCGGCATCTATCTGGGGTGTAAATAAACGATTTGATTTCCAAAGTGAACGAAGTTGTTCTTTTGAGGTCCAATATCCTACAGCCAACCCGGCCAAATAAGCCGCACCCAGGGCGGTGGTCTCTGTGATTACAGGTCTTACCACTTTGCAATCGAGTAGATCCGATTGAAATTGCATGAGCAGATCATTCACAGTAGCACCACCATCAACACGTAATTCCTGAATAGGAATCCTGGCGTCTGATTGCATGGCACTAAGTAAATCGGCCGATTGATAAGCTATGCTATCCAGTGCCGCTCTGGCTATATGGGCTTGGTTGCTACCGCGAGTTAATCCAAAAATTGTTCCGCGTGCATAAGCATTCCAATAGGGTGCACCGAGCCCGGCAAAGGCAGGCACCATATAAACACCTTGGCTATCCGGCACACTCGAAGCAAGTTTTTCTATATCGGGCGCGCTGTGAATTACTTTTAATTGATCGCGTAACCATTGCACCACCGCGCCACCAATAAAAACAGATCCTTCGAGAGCATACTCTGTTTTTCCATCCAGCTGCCAGGCAATGGTGGTTAATAAATTATTGGTGGAACTAATGGCTTTTTCTCCGGTGTTCATCAACATAAAACATCCGGTCCCATAGGTATTTTTAACCATGCCGGGATCAATACATAATTGCCCAAATAAAGCAGCTTGCTGATCTCCGGCAACACCTCCTATTGGAATGGTATGTCCAGGGATTACCTGACAATCACCAATCACTCCGGAACTGGGCACTACCATAGGTAAAAGCGAATGGGGGATGTCAAAAAGAGTAAGTAATTCTTGATCCCACTGAAGCGTATGAATATTGTAAAGCATGGTGCGGGATGCATTGGTCACATCCGTGGCATGCACTTTTCCATTTGATAATTTCCAGATCAGCCAACAATCCATAGTGCCAAATGCTAGTTGTCCTTTGGCAGCTTTCTCGCGGGCTCCGGGGGTATGATCCAGTAGCCATTTTATTTTAGTAGCAGAGAAATAAGCATCCAGAATCAAACCGGTTTTTTCTTGTAGCATCGGCGCATGCCCCGCTGCACGAAGCGTGTCGCAGGTGGCTGCAGTTCTTCTGTCTTGCCAAACAATGGCTGGAGCAATGGGTTCACCGCTTTCTTTGTCCCATATTACCGTTGTTTCGCGTTGGTTGGTTATTCCAATAGCGGCTATTTGTTTGGGCTGTATTCTGCCTTTGGCAATAACCTCAAACATGGTGCCCAGCTGTGTTTCCCAAATCTCATGAGCGTCATGCTCTACCCAACCGGGTTGAGGATAATGTTGTTTGAATTCTTTTTGTGCAATGCTCACAATGGCGCCTTGCTGATCAAATAAAATACTGCGGCTACTGGTAGTGCCTTGATCTAGTGCCAGGATATAGGAATCTTGCATGCAACGTTATTGGTTGCTCAAGTTAGGAAAATGTCTGAATCGAAATTACCTCCGTTAAAAATCAACTCCCATGGCCAAATGGTATTGTGGTTTTCCTTTGAAAAAACCATTCATCTGCCACCCGGCATCCAGTCGTAGAAAATAACCCAGCAAGGTACTTCTTGCGCCTACTCCATATCCACCGGCAAATGGTCCAATACCTCCGGCGCGTACACGGAAGGAAACAGGTGCAGAACTATAGGATACATAAGGTCTTTCTATTTTATCGTAGGCGCCATTCCAGGCAGTTCCTAGATCTATGAACTGCACCAGTTGAAAGTTGCGTAGGAAGGCACTGTTGATGGGTTTGTTGAAAAAAGTGGTAAAGACGGGAATGCGGAGTTCGCTATTGAACACTACAGCATTATTTCCGTTAGCTACATTTTGTTTAAATCCTCGAAGATTAACCGCTAAGGATTCAAATGCATATTCTGAATCCGGATCAGGTCTGTTTGCAGGATCAAAATACCGATAAGATCCATCATTACGTTTGTTTTCTCCAAAAAGCAGCCAGTTGTCTACGCCGCCCAGGTAATAAACAATTTTTTGACTACCCCAGGAAAAATCACCCGCTCCACGAACGGCCCAGATAATATTACGATAGATCGGAAGAAAGTATCGTGCATCGAATCCCATATTCATAGTGAAGGGAAAGTCCGCTGATCCGGTTTTTGCATTTTGGCCAATCTGTGCATTGTAATCCCAGTAAATTTTCCAACGAAGTCCATTCCAAATATTCAGGGTTGGCGAAACAGCATCGTCATGTATAAATTCAATATGTGCCAATGCGTATTTTTTGGCCAAATCTTTTCCTTTAAGCGATTGATCCGGGTAGGCAGGGTTTGCCATTTTAACATAGCGATCGCTTCTGAAGGCGGCATTGATTCGCAAACTTCTTACCTTATTGAAAGGATAGCTTACGGTAGCCTGATATAAATTAGAATATAGTTTGGTGTCAAAGAAAATAGTATCCGTAAATAATGGGGGATTCTTAATCGTGTTACGATAGTAGGTTACTCCGTAATCAAGTCTCTTTTTCAAGTATTGCGTGGTAAAAACATACTCATTTGCATCCAGGTTGGGGCTGATCCTAAAACCTCCGGCAAATTTTACATCTTCCATCAGATCCGAAGTTC
>VGGU01000042.1 GCA_016868475.1 Bacteroidota bacterium | reverse complement strand
AGCAATATATATATACCCATTACCAACACAAACCAGCCAAAACCTTTTTTGAGTTTATTGCCATCAATTTTTTTACTTAACTGATTACCAATAAAAATTCCCATTACTGCCATAGCGGTTACAAAGCCAAGTAAGGACCAATCAATTTGCTGTTCGCTTAAATCGCCAATAAACCCGATAAGTGATTTGGCAGCAATGATCAGCAAGGAAGTTCCCACGGCCTGTTTCATGGGCAATCCAGTGAGCAGTACCAGTGCCGGAATAATTAAAAAGCCACCACCAGCGCCAACCAATCCTGTTAATATTCCCACAACCGCTCCTTCTATCAATATCAAGGGATAATTAAAAGATTGCGCTTTTAATTCAGGAGTACCTAAAGACTTTTGTGTGCTGATCATCGAGAAGGAAGCCGCTACCATCAATAAGGCAAAGAGGAGCATCAACAATACACTCTTGGTTAATACAAAGTCTCCCCACTGACCCAACTGAGCAGGTATGGCTGGAACAATCCATTTGCGTGTAGCAAATACTGTTATTATAGAAGGTGCTCCAAAGATCAAAGCAGTTTTGAGATTTACCTGTCCTTCTTTGTATTTGGGAAATGCTCCAACGGCACTGGTGGCTCCAACAATAAAAAGTGAATAGGCTGTTGCTTGCAAGGGGTCTACACTAAATAAATAAACCAGTACGGGTACGGTAAGGATGGAACCTCCTCCGCCAATCAATCCCAAGGAGAGACCAATTAATAAGGAAGCGATAATTCCAAAAATTGAACTAATATCAAGCGATATGGATATTAAAATTGCTGTCATAGTTCACAAACCTATTCCAAGCCTAAATATTGGAGCGTGACATAAGTCACTCCTTCAATTCTATTTTATTTCGGTTCAGGGTTAATAATCCTCGCTGTTCCATTTTTTTCAATAATCTGGAAATGACCTCGCGTGAGCTATTCAGATCTTCAGCTATTTGATGGTGCGAAAGTTCAATAATTCGCTTGCCTGTTTTTTTCTGATAACGATTCAGGTATATTTCTAAACGTTCGTCCATATTTCTAAAGGCCACATCATCTACCACGGCCAACAATTCGTCAAATCTACTTCGGTAGGATTGGATCACAAATTGATACCAACTTTTATACTCTTTGGCCAATTGATCCATCAATTGCACCGGCAGCATTAATAACAGTGTATCTTCTTCTGCACGAGCAGTAATTTCGCTGGCCCTTGCTTGTATGGCACAAATCATGGATACTGCACAGGCTTGGCCAGGGCCTAAGTAGTACATCAAGAATTCTCCACCTTCGGGACCTTCTCTGTAAATTTTTATTTGTCCTTCTAATACTAAGGCAGTTGATTTAATAAACTGACCTGTTCGCATGATAAGCTCGCCTGCTTTGAATTCTTTTAGCAGGGCTTCTTTTTCTAAGACAGACAGCAGTGCCGGTTCAAATTGAGGGAATAATGCTTTCCAGTTCATGCAAGAAGACTGCTTAAAATGTTTTCCATTTTTGTACTTCTACTTCCTTTAATTAAAAAATGGGTGTTGGAAAATTGTTGTGCGCCAAACCAATTGGCTGCATCAGTTGAATTTTCAAATTGAATAAAGGGGTGAGCAATTTTGCTGAAGCCTTCTCCAACAAGCACCACTTCTTTCCAGGGATAAGATTGAATCAGCTTGATCAATTGTAGATGTTCTTGTTGGCTTTGCTCTCCTAATTCTGCCATAGAGCCGAGCAGTAAAACTTTTTGATCTGCTTCCAACTTGCTAAAATTTTGAATGGCAACCTGCATGCTGCTTGGATTGGCATTGTAAGCATCCAGAATAATTGTGTTGGTATTTTTTTTAATTAATTGCGAACGACTATTGGTGGGTTGATAATTTTCAATGGCCTCTTTTATTTTTTTGGCATCAATTCCAAAGTGTCTGCCTGCGCAAACGGCTAACAACACATTGGCTAAATTATAATCTCCTACTAATTGTGTTTGAATGGTTGGAATAGCTTCAAATTTTTCAGCTGATTGAACGGTTACGGTTAAATAAGGATCTGCAGACTTTATGCTTCCGTTTGTTTGCGCTCCCTGTGTTCCATAGGTTACGATGTTGGAAATGCCTGTTGACATCGGATGCAAATAATCAAGGTCCTGGTTTAAAAAAATAGTTCCCTGAGTGGAGCCAATAAAATCAAATAGTTCGCCCTTGCCTTTTCTTACCCCTTCCAAGCTTCCAAATCCTTCCAGATGCGCCTTGCCACAGTTGGTAATTATGCCATGTGTGGGCAAAGCATAAGTGCAGTAATCTGCAATTTCTTTTTGATGATTGGCGCCCATTTCAATGATGGCCATCTCTGCATCTTTTTGAACCCGCAATAGGGTAAGCGGAATTCCAATCTGGTTGTTTAGATTTCCTTTAGTGGTGTACGTGCAAAATGTAGTAGACAGCACGGCATGCATCAATTCTTTGGATGTGGTTTTTCCATTACTTCCCGTAATGGCAATAAAAGGAATGTTGAATTGCTGCCGATGAAATTTTGCCAGTTCCTGTAGCGTGGTTAAGGAATTATTGACCAGGATAGTTCTTTCATCTATATAAGCAGAGGGCTCATCGATGATTGCAGCGGCGGCTCCTGCCTCCAGCGCTTGTTTTGCAAATTGGTTGCCATTGAAATTTTCTCCACGCAATGCAAAAAAAATACAGCCGGGTTGTAGTTGGCGGGTATCTGTTTCTACAACAGGGTGTTGTTGAAATAAAGCGTAGAGTAATTCAATGGACATATAGCAAAGTTACTTGGACAGGTATAAAAAAACCCCCCAAAGTGGAGGGTTTTAAATGAGCTTTCAATTAGTTTATCTTTTTTGTCTTTTTGAAGGGAAGTATTGCCCGGTTTTGCGTTTGTTACCCAGTTCTGGGCTGCCTACTCGGTTCATTGCACAACGGAAACCAATAGTGGCGGCAGAAAGATCTTCTTCCAAGAATCGACGCGTGCCAGGACTTAACCAGTATGCACGATCGTTCCAGCTACCACCCTTGAATACCTTTGAACGTTGAGGATCTAACAATGAAGAAGAACCATAGGCATAGTTAGCAGCAGAAAGAGAGTCTCCATCGAGATAGTCGATTACATTTCCCTTCTGATAATTTCTTCTGCTACGTGCATCGGCTTCAGTAACCTCCAGCATTTTTACGCGTCCCAATGAATCTCGCTCATATCGTGCGGAAGGATCCAGGGTAGTGGAATCAGCCACATATAATTTCATGAACTTGTTACCACGAAATGGCGCGGGTTGATCGTCAAAATCTAATGTAGACAATGGGCGATAGGTATCTTCTACCCACTCACTCACGTTTCCGGCCATATTATACAAGCCAAAGGCATTGGGGTAATAGGATTCTACCGGTGCTGTGTAGAACGAGCGGTCATTTAAACCTCCGGCCACACCGGCATTATCTCCACCACCTCTTTTAAAGTTGGCGTAGAACTGTCCTTGTAAACTTCCCCGACGATTTTCGCGAAGACCATTTACATTTTGTGCCCAAGGGTATACTTGTTTGTTAGATTGAATTTCTTCACCACGCTTTCCTTCTTTTATACTGGTACGAGGATTTTGCCCAATCAAACCATAAGCCGCGTATTCCCATTCTGCTTCAAAAGGAAGACGATACTCAGGGCTTACAATACCTGATTCCAAGGAAGGTTGTTGTGGTGCACGTCCACGACTGGGGCGCATAGCTTTACCCGGAGGAACCGTGTATAGCCCTAGTAAATAAGAGCGTGTGTTAAAGTTATTATCTCCTTGCTGGGCTCCTGGCTTTAAATTATTCTTATTGATGTATCCTTTTTCTACTAATACAGATTCGTTGTAACGGTCCGTTCTCCATAGACAAAAATCTTTGGCTTGCTTCCAACTTACACCTACAACCGGGTAATAATTGAATGCAGGGTGACGGAAATACAACTCAACAGAAGGTTCGTTATAACTCAATTCACTTCTCCAAACCAATGTATCCGGTAGTGCACCTTCAACAATTTTTAAGTTTTCCGGATCTGAAGGGTCAAATATTTTAGCTAACCAAAATACATATTCGCGGTAATGCACATTGGCCACCTCTGTACGGTCCATATAAAAGGAGGGCACGGAAACTCGGCGGGGGATATTGTTCCAGTCTCCCATTACATCTTCCTCTGTTTGCCCCATGGTATAGGTTCCACCCTCTACAAAAACCAAACCTGGTCCGGTAGACTGATCCTTGGCCTTAGAAACCTGAAAACCACCTTTTTCGTTGTAGTTCCATCCGGTAGTACTGGACTTGGGAGATTTTTTTGCAAAAATTCCTTTGCCCTTGCAGGAGCTCAACAGCACCAGGCCAGAAAAAGCCAGGAGTATAAAATTTGGACGTTGCATATATAGCATAAAGCTTCGATTGGTATTGTCTAACGTGGGTTTAATCAGGGATATTGCCCTGTTTTTCCCCTTGATTTACAGGGCTTGCGAATTTAAGTAGTTTGGGGCAAATAGCATTCCAGGCCCATTTTATTTTTTTTACCCTTAATCCGTTTGGGGCCAATTGGTTATGAAAATATCTGATAAAATAAGAATTTTGAAAAAAAGGATAATTTTAACAATATTATTGAAATAGAGGCGTTTACCCTCTATCGGAGTCTTCTAATAAGGAAGAAAACCTGCACGGAACTTGTTCATTATGACCGATTTCCCGAAGTTTGAAAAAAATTCCTTTTTGGAGAACTTTTTGATCAAAAACGCTATATTTACACACTATTAAAAATTTTCTAATGAGACTAACTGCCTTAAAACTGACTGCCAGCATCCTGCTATTGTGTGGTCTGACTGCAAATGTAAATGCGCAGTCCGATCCAATCAATGTTGTAACAACTGCCGTTCCTTTCCTTCGTATTTCTCCTGACGCTCGTTCAGGTGGTATGGGTGAAATGGGAGTAGCAACTTCTCCAGACACTTACTCAGCGATCTGGAACGTTGCAAAAGTTGCTTTCAACTCAACTGATGCGCGTATTTCTGCTACTTACACTCCTTGGATGAAGGACCTTGTAAACGATGTTTATTTGGCTTCCGTAACAGGATTCAAGAAATTAGACGACAATCAGGCATTGTCTGCATCTGTTCGTTATTTCAGCCTTGGCAACATTCAGTTTACTGATTTCACAGGAGCTCCTCTGGGAACAGAGCACAGACCTCGTGAGTTTGGCGTTGATCTTGGATACTCTCGCAAACTTTCTGATAATACTGGTGTTGGTATCACTTTGAAATACATCAATTCTGATTTAACTGGTGGTTTAACTAATGGTAGCACTACTTACAAGGCTGGTTCTTCTGTAGCTGCTGACCTTGCTTACTACCATGATGGCAAAAAGAATGGTACAGGTTTGGCCTGGGGTGCTGTTCTTTCTAACCTAGGTGCTAAGATTGCTTACACCAGCAATGCCGACACAAAGGATTTCATTCCTGCAAACCTTGGTTTAGGTTTGAATTACACAAAAAAATACAACAACACCAACACACTTTCTTTTGGTGCTGAGTTTAACAAGTTGCTTGTTCCAACACCTCCCGGTGCTGGTGCAACACCTGCTGACCTTGCTGCGTACAGAAACAAAAGTGTAGTAGGTAGCTGGTTCAGTTCATTGGGAGATGCTCCTGGTGGATTTGGCGAAGAAATGAAAGAAGTTTCTGTAGGTGCCGGTGCTGAGTGGAACTACAATGGTCAGTTCTTTTTCCGTGGCGGTTATTTCTACGAGAACAAAACAAAAGGAGATCGTCGTTATTTCACAACTGGTTTAGGTGTGAAATACAATGTTTTCCATTTCAACTTTGCTTATTTGATTCCTTCTGGCAGTGGTGTTAACCGTAACCCACTTTCAAATACACTTCGTTTCCAAGTTTCATTTGACTTGGGTGGTAAAAAGTAATTATAGCAAATTGCAATCCAAAAAGGCCTCGGATTTCCGGGGCCTTTTTGTTTATTTGCACTAAATACAACACATGTCTTTTCGTATTGGCTCCGGAATAGATTTTCATCAATTAGCAGAAGGTCCTTCTCTTTGGATTGGGGGCATTCAAATTCCACATCACAAAGGTGCAGTTGGACACAGTGATGCTGATGTTCTTTTGCATGCCATCTGTGATGCGCTATTGGGAGCATTAGCCTTAGGCGATATTGGAAAGCATTTCCCTAATACAGATCCGGCTTACAAAGGAGTAGATAGCAAACTGTTACTTTCAAAATGCGTGGAACTGATTAGTGCTAAGGGTTATCAGGTTGTTAATGTAGATGCAACTGTTTGCTTGGAAGCGCCAAAGATTGCTCCTTATGTAACGGCTATGCAGGAAGCTATTGCTCCAATACTGGCCATCAGCACTGATGCGGTATCTATAAAAGCTACTACTACAGAAAAAATGGGATTTGCCGGCAGGGAAGAAGGGCTGATGGCAATGGCTACCATTCTATTAAAGCAATCCTGATAATCCCAACCTATCTTTGCGCGATGTCTGCTCTGCCTATTAAAATTGTCAATTGTTCGTCCAACCCCATTCCCTCATATGCCACCGAAGCTTCGGCGGGTATGGATATAAGGGCAGCACTATCCAGCCCTGTAGAATTGGCTCCCGGGGAAAGAAAATTATTTCCAACCGGACTTTTCATTGAATTACCAATTGGCTACGAAGCACAAGTAAGGCCGCGAAGTGGTTTAGCACTCAAGCAGGGCATTACTTGTTTGAATTCACCCGGCACCATTGATGCTGATTATCGCGGCGAAATTGGGGTGATCCTAATCAATCACTCAAACCAAACACAGGTTATACACCCGGGAGACAGAATTGCTCAGCTGGTAATACACCCTGTAGTAAGCTGTAGCTGGGTACCTGTATCTGAATTAAATGATTCCACACGTGGTCAGGGTGGCTTTGGTCACACTGGAGTAAAATGAGTTATTGCCATGAGAATTGTGTTACTAATATTAACGCTGGGTATATTTTTTACTTCCTGCAGGAGTGCAAAAAAAATGCAGTCTGCCCTGGCAAATAAAAATGCGGCTCAAGCTAATGTGCTTTCTGATTTGGAACGCGCCCGGTTAGACTCCATTGCCTTTATCAAAGAACAATACACGCAACTTCAATCCAAATATATTCAGTATAACACCTTCAATGCAAAATTGGATGTGAATTATGAAAGCGAATCGGGGCAGCAATTAAACTTGAACGCTCATTTACGTATGATCAAGGATAGTGTGATTTGGGCCTCCATTACTGCTGTTTTAGGTATTGAGGGATTACGTGTTTACATTACCCGCGACTCTGTTAAGTTGTTAGACAAACAAAATAAAGTTTACATAGGGCGCAGTGTAGCCTATTTGTCTGAAGTAACTGCCTTGCCCTTGGATTTACACTCATTGCAAGACTTGTTGATTGGGAATCCGGTTTTTTTAGATTCCTCACTGCATGCCTATAACAAAAGCAATGGAACAATTTCTTTACAAGGGGTTAATTCTTTCTTTAGATTAATGTATACCATTGCCGAACAGGAAAAAGTATTGCTGAGTACCAACCTGGAGGATTTGGATTCTACGCGTAATCGTTCCAGTTATTTAGGTTATGCGGAGTACGATAATCGCCTGGGCTTTAATTTTTCTCAAAGAAGGAATATTGTAGTGTCGGAAAAAAAGAAATTGAACGTTGAGTTGCGATTCAAACAATATGCTATTAATGAATCGTTAAGTTTTCCATTTAGCATCCCAAAAAATTATCGCCGCGGTTGATGAATAAAATTTATTTTGCACGGAATCGTTATAGTAAATCCATGCGGCTTAGCTTTTTATTATTCTTATTGTTGATCACCACAGGTGCGGCTTGGTCGCAACCACCTGCAAGCAAGGGGCAGCTGGAAATAGAAAGACAGGAGATACAGAAGGAGCTAAAGGAAATTCAAACCTTGTATGAATCTGTAAAGGGGCAAACCAAAAAAACACTGAGCCAGCTCAATGTGTTGAACCGAAAGATCTCTTTGCAGGAACGTTATATCAATAGCATCAGCAGAGAAATTCGTTCGATTGATGATGATATTTACCTGAGCGAACTGGAAATCTACCGACTAAACCGTCAATTGGATACTTTAAAAGTGCAATACGCCCGCTCGGTAGCATATGCCTATAAAAACAGAAGCAATTACGATTACGTCAATTTTATTTTTTCTGCCAGCAATTTTAATGATGCCGTAAAAAGAATTTCTTACCTCAAGAGTTATCGGGATTATCGGGAAAAGCAGGTGGGTATTATTAACAAAACGCAGGAGTTGATCTTACAACGACGTAAACAGCAGCTGGTTCGTAAAGATCAAAAGAATGCAGCACTGGAAACACAAACCAAGCAAGTGCAAGAGTTGGTCCTACAGAAAAAGGAAAAAAATGCTGTAGTGGCTCAACTGAAGAGCAAGGAAAAGGAATTATCCAGACAAATTGCTGAGAAAAAGAAAAAGGATCGCGATTTGCAAAAAGCCGTTTTAGTAATTGTTCGTCGAGAAATTGAATTGGCTAAAAAAGAAGCCGAGGATCGCAGAAAAAAAGAGGAGGAAGAAAGAAAATTGTCCAGTACCAATACAGGCGCTGCAACGGTAAAAACGGGAACAGGAAAAACTACGGCAGCAACCCCCGCTCCAAGTAATGAGGAGCTGAATGCAGCGGCAAAACGCACAGACCCCACGCGTAGTACAACAAGTTATTTAGACCTTAATGCCAAGGACATTGCGCTTAACAGCAGTTTTGAAGCTAATCGTTACAAGCTACCCTGGCCTGTTGATAATGGAATAGTGGTATTGAAATTTGGGGATAATAAAATTGAAAACACTTTCTTGACCATCGATAATCCGGGTTTAACCATTGCTACACCCAATGCGGGATCTAATGTAAAATCCATTTTTGAAGGTGAAGTGCGTGGAGTGTATAATTTAGGAGATGGCATGGCCGTTACCATTAGACATGGAAAGTACTTTACCACCTATAGTAATTTATCTATGGTTAGCGTTACCAAAGGGGCCATGGTTAAAACAGGGCAGGTGATTGGTAAAACCGGCAAAGACGATGAAGGAAATGGAGGCCAGATTGATTTTATCATGACCATGGAAACAAAGAAAATCGATCCGCAAGGTTGGCTACGTCGGTAGTCAATTTTTTACAAAACGACTATAGAGCTTCTCGTATTGAGGAACAATATGATGAATGTCAAACTGACAAGCTTGTTGGTAAGCATTGTTGCGAAATGACTGGAGCGTGCTTTGGTTTTGAAGCAATTGCATTACTTGTTGGCTCATAGTACTAACATCTCCTACTTGGCTGAGAAAACCTGTTTGACCATGTATATTGATCTCTGCTAGACCTCCTGCATCGGTAGACACCACCGGAACTTTTGCAGCCATAGCTTCCAGTGCGGCCAATCCAAAACTTTCGTATTCTGAGGTCAGTAAAAACACATCGGCAATGGCCAAAATATCTTCCATTTGCTCTTGCTTGCCTACAAACAACACGTTTTCGCTTACACCTAACTCACGGCTTAGATCTTCGGCCACGCTACGCTCCGGACCATCTCCAACAAATAAAAGTTTGCTGGGAATTTTAGCATGAACATTGGCAAAAATCCGAACCACATCCGGGATACGTTTTATTTTTCGAAAGTTAGATGCGTGAAGCAGAATGCGTTCGCCCGAAGGGGCAATTGCTTTTCTAAAGGCATCGATTGGTTTACGATTAAATCGAGCTACATCCACAAAGTTCATGATCACTTCTATTTCCTTGTCGATCTTGAAATGGTTCAGGGTTTCCTTCCGAAGATCGTTTGAAACAGCAGTGATGGCATCGCTTTCATTAATTGAAAAAGTAACAACCGGTGCATAGGTTTTGTCGCGACCTACCAAGGTGATATCCGTTCCATGAAGAGTGGTAATAAATGGGATCTGAATATTTTCTTTAGCCAAAATTTGTTTTGCTAAATAAGCGGCAGAAGCATGTGGAATGGCATAATGAACATGCAATAAATCCAAATGATGGTTTTTTATTACATCTACCAGCGTACTAGCCAAGGCTGTTTCGTAAGGAGGAAAATCAAATAAGGGGTAGGTAGGTACCTGAACCTCATGATAAAAAATATTCGGAACAAATCGTTCCAGCCTAACGGGTTGTTGATAGGCTACAAAATGAACCTCGTGGTTCTTTTGAGCCAAAGCCTTTCCCAACTCAGTGGCTAACACACCAGAGCCGCCAAAAGTGGGGTAACAAACTATGCCTATTTTCATACGCGTTGAGGGTTTGCAAAGGTAGGTTATTTGAAAGGAGTGTTTTCCTATGCAGGATTCTTTAACTTCAAGGATCACAACCACCACATTATGCATTTGTTAAACAGGATAGTTCTTTTAGTAAGCTTTGTTTGCTCGGCCGCAGTGCAAGCACAATCTGTTGATTCCATTTTTATTCGACAACTGGCCGATGAAATTCTTTTACATTCCCAGGCCTATGAAAATCTTCGGGTTTTGACTAAAAGTATCGGGCCTCGTTTAGCCGGATCCTCGGGTATGGTCAAAGCAGAAACATGGGGTTTGGCTGCTATGCAAAAGGCTGGCGCGGATAAAGCCTGGAAGCAAGCGTGTATGGTTCCGCATTGGGAACGAGGTGGAATAGACAAAGCAACTACGCTTGCTAATTTAAATGCAGATAAAAACGGATTTGCATTGGATGTGGTAGCATTGGGTAATTCAATCGGATCGGGTCCAAAAGGGATTTCGGCAGAAGTATTGGAGGTTAAGTCCTTTGAAGAACTGGAGTTGAAAAAAGAGCAGGTAAAAGGAAAAATTGTTTTTTATAACTATCCCTTCAATGCCACTTTTGTCAGAACCTTTCAGGCCTATGGAGATGCCAGTAAATATCGTGGTCAGGGTCCCTCACAAGCGGCTAAATATGGTGCCGTTGGAACCATTATAAGAAGCATGAGTCATGGGGCAAACAATCATCCACACACGGGCTCCACTCGATATGATAGTTTGTATGCTAAGATTCCTGCCGTGGCCATTGGGTTAGAACATGCTGATCTATTGAGTCAATGGCTGCAAAAACAAACAGTACAGATAAGATTGGAAACGCATGGTTATTTTTTACCTGATACGATTGGTCATAATATCATTGGAGAATTAACAGGCACTCAATACCCTGATCAGATCATTACAGTTGGCGGGCATTTAGATAGCTGGGATAATTGTGAAGGAGCGCACGA
>VGGU01000041.1 GCA_016868475.1 Bacteroidota bacterium | reverse complement strand
CATGGCGCACAACAACCCAAGGAACTTAAATTCTGAATTCAATCGTACAAATAACTAATCAATGGAAAAGCAAAAGAACAGCGTAGGTCGTCGTAAAGAAGCCGTAACACGCGTTTTCCTTACCAAGGGTAACGGAAAAATTACGGTGAATGACAAAGATTACAAACAGTATTTCTCTCTGGTTTATTTACAGAATCAAGTTGAGCGTCCACTCAAAACTGTAGAAGTGATGGACAAATACGATGTAAATATTAACGCTACCGGTGGAGGCGTAAAAGGACAAGCAGAAGCTGCAATGTTGGGTATTTCCCGCATATTGGTGGACTTGAATCCTGAATTTCGTCCTGCATTAAAAGCAGCGGGATTGCTGAAACGTGATCCACGTTCTGTAGAGCGTAAGAAATTCGGTCACAAGAAAGCACGTCGTAGTTACCAGTTCTCCAAACGTTAATTGCCCTCAATCAATTTTAAAGTACTTATATTTCATATGGAAAATAATACATCCTTACAGCAGCAACTTCTCGAAGCCGGTGTACATTTTGGTCACCTGAAAAAGAAGTGGAACCCCAAGATGTTGCCTTACATCTTTGCAGAGAAGAAAGGTATTCACATCATCGACCTGAACAAAACGGTTGATTGTTTACAGGAAACAGCAGCTGCGTTAAAGCAAATTGCACGTAGTGGAAAAAAGATCCTTTTTGTAGGAACAAAAAAACAAGCAAAGGACATCGTAAATGAGTGTGCTAAGCGTGTGAACATGCCTTTTGTAACAGAGCGTTGGTTAGGTGGTATGTTGACCAACTTTAACACCGTTCGTAAGAGTGTTAAAAAAATGCAGAGCATTGAAAAAATGCTGGGCGATGATTCTTTTGACAGTATTACCAAGAAGGAGCGCCTTACATTGAGTCGTGATAAGGACAAGATGGAAAAAGTATTAGGTGGTATTTCCCAATTGGGACGTATCCCTGCTGCGTTGTTCCTGGTTGACATCGGACATGAGCATATTGCTTTGGCAGAAGCCAAGCGTTTAGGTATTACTACTTTTGGTTTAGTCGATACTAACTGCGATCCTAATAAAGTGGATTTTGCGGTGCCTGCAAACGACGACGCCACTAAATCAATTGCTATTTTGGTGAACTATATCACTGCAGCAATTGAAGAAGGTTTGGCAGAGCGTCAAGCGGCTAAGGACGACGAAGCAGAAGAGAATACCGACGACGAAAAAGAAAGAAAAGCGGCCAAACTTCTTGCAGAAGCAGAAACGGAAGGCGGACGCGGTGGAGCTCGTCGTGGTGGAACAGGAACACGTCGTCGTACAACAGGTAGCGTTAGCCGTGGACCTGGGGGAGCGCGTAAGTAATTTTTTTATTTAGATCTGTGGCCTGCACAAAAGTGTTTGCCCTAAAAATTTTTAATCAGTATGAGTACCGTTACTATTAGTGCACAGGATATCAATAAACTTCGTCAAACAACCGGCGCCGGAATGATGGACTGCCGTAAAGCATTGACTGAAACAAACGGCGATTTTGAAGCGGCTATTGACTGGTTGCGTAAGCAAGGGCAGAAGGTAGCTGCCAAGCGTAGCGATCGTGAGGCAAAGGAAGGTGTGGTTATTGCGCAAACAACTGCTGATAACAAAACAGGAATTGTAGTTTGTGTAAGCTGCGAAACTGATTTTGTATCTAAAAATGCAGACTTTGTTGCTTTTGGAAAAAGTATTGCCGATGCCGCCATTGCAAATAATGTGAGTTCAATGGAAGAGCTGCTCAACGTAAAGATTGGGGCTTTAACCATTGCTGGTATGGTTGATGAAAAGTTGGCTACCATTGGTGAAAAAATTGGAGTAACAAAGTTTGAGCGAATTGACGCTCCTTATGTAGCTTCTTATATCCATGGAGCTTACCGCATTGGCGTATTGGTGGGCATGGACAAGCCTGCAGCAGAAGCTGGTAAAGATGTAGCTATGCAAATTGCTGCCCTGAACCCAGTTGCCGTTGATGCCAGCTCTGTACCTGCTGAAGTTATCGAGCGCGAAAAAAGCATTGTAGTGGAATTGATGAACCAAGACCCTAAGATGGCCGGAAAACCTGCAGAGATGATTGCAAAAATTGCCGAAGGTAAAATGGGTGCTTTCTTCAAAGAACAAACACTCACGGCTCAGGCTTTTGTAAAAGATGCCAGCAAGTCAGTAGGGGATTACCTGAAAGAATCCGGGGATGTGAAAGTGATCAGCTTTAAGCGCGTTGCGCTGGGTTAATTGCTTCAATAACAATATTTTCAAGCGTCCGTCAATACGGGCGCTTTTTTTTGCACCTTGTAATTTGGCTATCTTCGCTCACCAAAGACACCTACATGTTACCTGTTTACAAACGCATTTTATTGAAATTATCAGGAGAGGCCCTGATGGGAGATAAGAATTTTGGGTTTGACACCAATATCATTTCCCAATATGCTCAAGACATAAAGGCCATCACCGAATTGGGTGTTCAGGTGGCAGTGGTAATCGGGGGTGGTAATATTTACAGAGGGATGAATGAACAGGAAACGGGTATTGAGCGCGCACACGGAGATTACATGGGCATGCTGGCTACCGTTATTAACGGAATGGCCTTACAAGCCGGGCTGGAAAGAATTGGTGTTTACACCCGGTTGCAAAGCGCTATCAAAATGGAACAGATAGCGGAGTCCTATGTTCGTCGTAGAGCCATCAGGCATTTGCAAAAAGGAAGAGTAGTGATATTTGGAGCGGGCACCGGCAATCCATATTTTACCACGGATACGGCAGGTTCTTTACGCGCTATTGAAATTGGAGCGGATGTGATTTTGAAAGGTACCCGCGTGGATGGGATTTATTCAGCGGATCCGGAAAAAGACCCTAAAGCAACTCGCTTTGAGGAAATCAGTTTTTCGGATTGTTTGTCCAAACAACTAAAAGTGATGGACACAACAGCCTTTACGCTATGTATGGAAAACAAACTCCCGATAATTGTATTTAATATGAACCAATCGGGCAATCTCAGCAGGGTGGTAACCGGAGAGAAAGTAGGAACACTGGTTAAATAAAAAAAAGGAAGTAGATCTTCCTTTTTCATTTTGTACGCAAACCGTTTTATTTAGTTTTCTTGGGAGCAGCTTTTTTGGTAGTCTTGGCAGGACGACTCTTGCCGAATGAACCTTTGAAGCGTTTTCCTTTAGCGGTTTTCTTATCACCTCTTCCCATGGTAATATTGATTTAGTGGTTTATGTGTTTTGTTTATAATAGTTCAGCCAATTCTTTACCGGCTTTGAAGCGAGCTACCTTGCGTGCTTTTATTTTAATGATCTCTCCGGTTTTTGGGTTTCTTCCATTGCGTGCAGCGTGTGCCGAAACTGTAAACGTGCCAAAACCAACCAGGGTAACCTTTCCGCCAACTTTCAGTGTTTTACCAATTGCCTCAACCAATGAATCAATGGCTTGGTTGGCTTGCGCCTTGGTTATTCCGGCGTCGTCTGCTACCTTATTGATCAAGTCTCCCTTATTCATACGTGGCGGTTTAAAAAAGTAAGAGGGGCAAATTTAATTGCTTTTTCATTGAGGAAAAAGAAAAATAGTGGTTTTACACCCCTAATCCACGATTTTCATCAGTGTACGAAAAGCAATGAACCGCCCACCCCATTTATCCAGTCCTTTTTTTTGTAAGCTTGGCGCAAATTCGGCAACATAGCGGTTGTAATCTTCGAGATTGGCAGTTTTGTATTGTACCGCGTACGAAGCCCCTTCCTCATCCACATTTTCAAGCAATTCAAGAATGATTGCGTTACAGTTACATTGTATATATACATGGATTATTATTTTAATGCCAGATAAACGGGACAGTGATCAGATTGCTTTACAGTGGGCAACAAATATGCCTGCTCTATTTTTTTCTCCAATGCATGGGTAACATTGATGTAGTCAATACGCCATCCTTTATTTTGTAAGCGTACACTGGGAAATCGTTGGCTCCACCAACTATAGTGATGCGGCTCCGGATTAATTTTTCTAAAAGTATCGGTCCAACCGCTTTCAAATAGTTTTGTCATCCAATCCCTTTCAGCAGGTAAAAATCCAGACGAGTTTTTATTTCCTTTGGGATCGTGTATGTCAATTTCTTGATGGGCAATATTGTAATCGCCACATAAAATCAGTTGCGGATGTTTCTTTCTTAGCTTTTCCAACCAGACATAGCATTCATTCAACCATTGGTATTTATATTGTTGTCTTTCGTCTCCACTGGTTCCACTCGGAAAGTAGGCGTTAATCAGTCGTATATCACCAAAATCTAATTGAATGACCCGTCCTTCCTGATCACTTTGTTCATGCCCATTACCCAACTCCACATGATCTGGTTTTATTTTGGTAAATATGGCAACTCCGCTATATCCCTTTTTTTCGGCACTAAACCAATAGTCTTGATACCCCAATGCATGAAAAGGGGCACAGTCCACATCCTCCTGCCTGGCCTTTGTTTCCTGCAAACAAAGGATATCGGCCGGGTTTGTTTGCAGCCAATCGATCAAGCCTTTTCTTATAGCTGCACGAATTCCATTTACATTGTAAGATATGATCCGCATAATTTTGTGAAAGAGTAAAGATATCAACTATGTCACCCACAGAAAATAAAAAACAAAGGTCTCAACTGATCCCACCCAAGCAACATGTTTATTTAGATGGGCCCAAAAGTCGTGGGTACGAACTGGCTTTTGCCTGGCGCGTATTCAAACAATTTGTAAAAGGATTTCGAATGCTGCACTTTGCCGGCCCTTGTATAACGGTGTTTGGATCAGCACGTTTTGAAGAGGGGCATCTCTATTATACACAAGCACGTGAGTTTGGAAAACGCATTGCGCAAATGGGTCTCACCACGCTAACAGGTGGAGGGCCTGGAATCATGGAAGCAGCCAATCGAGGGGCATTTGAAAATGGCGGACAATCCTTTGGCTGTAATATTGAATTGCCCTATGAACAGAAAGAGAATCCATATTTAAACCGATCCGTAACCTTTGAGTATTTCTTTGTACGCAAAGTAATATTAGTAAAGTATTCATACGCGTTTGTGATCATGCCTGGCGGTTTTGGCACCATGGATGAACTTTTTGAAACACTTACGTTGGTGCAAACCAAGATTATTACCCAATTTCCTATTATCTTATTTGGCAAAGCGTATTACCAACCCTTGATGGATGTTTTCACAAAAATGCAGCAAGAAGGTACCATCTCTTCCAAGGATTTAGCTCTTTTACTATTAACTGACGATGTAGAGATGGCTATGGCCCATATTCAACGCTACATTTGCTCCAATTATCAGATAAAGCCACGCAGAAGACTGTGGTGGTTATTTGAGAAAAGGTAGAGTGCTTATCTTCGTCTCCTAAACTTTAATTATGAGTGGAGCAGAAATATTGGGCTATGCGGCAGGAGCGGTAACCGCATTTACTTTTATGCCTCAAGTAGTCAAAACCTGGAGCGAAAAATCTGCGCGCGATATTTCTTTGACCATGTTCTTGATTGCATTTATTAATGAGGTTATGTGGCTGATCTATGGATTTATGATCGACAACCTTGTAATTATTCTCACCAATGTAGTGATGTTGTTGATGTCCGGAATTATGATTGTGCTTAAACTGAGATATGGAAAAGAATGAGTGTGCCTATTGACACCATTGTCTGGGATTTGGGGGGCGTACTAGTGGATTGGAGCCCCAACTATGTTTATAATCAGGATTATTTTAACAGTAAGGCCGATCGTGATTATTTCTTTTCGAAGATCTGCACTCAAGATTGGAACGAACAGCAAGATGCGGGGTATCCTTTATTAAAAGCTACTGCAGAAAAACTGCTTGCATTTCCCGATTCTAAATGGCAACAGCCCATTCAAGATTTTTATGGTCGTTGGGTTGAAATGTTAAGGGGGCCATTGCCTGATACCGTGGAAATATTTCGTGCATTAAAAGATCAAGGGAAGTATAAACTTTTTGCACTGACCAACTGGAGTGCTGAAAATTTTCATATTGCACTGGACCGTTTTGATTTTTTACATTGGTTTGACGGACGTTTAGTAAGTGGAGAAGAAGGCACGCGTAAACCATTTCCTGAATTTTATCAGTTATTATTTTCTCGTTATCAGATCAATCCTTCCTCTGCCGTTTTTATCGACGATAATTTACGCAACGTAAAAGCAGGGGAGGCCTTAGGCCTGCGGGGCATTCATTTTCAATCAGCTCCTCAATTGAAAGCGAGGCTGGAGCAATTAGGGATCAAGGGACATTAATTCTTTTACTGCAAGCGGGCAAATTCAGTAAAGTTTATTCTAATACCGTTCGTAACCACTTTTCTGCTTCTTCTACCGTCAGCTGCTTACGTTGCGCATAATCTTTGAGTTGGTCCACATCGATCTTTCCTAATCCAAAATAGTGACTTTGTGGATGCGCAAAATACCAGCCGCAGACAGAAGCTGGCGGATTCATCGCTAAATTTTCCGTAAGTGTAATGCCTATTTCTTCTGTTGCATTTAATAATGAAAACAGTTTTAGTTTTTCGGTATGATCCGGACAAGCAGGATAACCCGGTGCCGGACGAATGCCTTCATACTCCTCCCGGACAAGTTGTTCATTGCTAAGTGACTCATT
The DNA here is from genome assembly GCA_016868475.1 of Bacteroidota bacterium. GTDB lineage: Bacteria > Bacteroidota > Bacteroidia > Chitinophagales > Chitinophagaceae > JJ008. The sequence continues at coordinate 4,827 of VGGU01000041.1, read as the reverse complement.
TTTACAATAACCCCAATAATCTTTACGTACTTGTTCATGCATGTACTCGGCAAAAGCTTCCACCAGCCGATCAGCCAAGATCTGCACATTGATTTTGTTGTACTCATGATGCTCGGCTGCAAAACGATCTATATGTTTTTTAGCTCCATGGATGGTTACGGCAAAAGAACCCATGAAGTCTGTTCCCAATTCGGCTGGGCAAACAAAATCGGCCAAAGAAAAACTGGGTTGACCAATTGCTTTTTTAAGTTGTTGACGTAAGAATTCTAATTGCACAGGGCCTTGTGCTGTTTGTAAGGTAACGGTGTCTGCATTATTGCTAACCGCAGGCCAAAAACCTATCACTCCGTCTGCCTGAAACCAATTTTCGGCAATGATTTGTTCTAATAATTGCTGGGCATCATTAAAAAGTTGTTGAGCTTCTTTCCCAAAAACAGCATCGCTGAGTACTTCCGGGTAACGACCAGGCATTTCCCAAGCTATAAAAAACGGACCCCAATCAATATAGCGTGCAAGGGTAGCAAGATCAACTTGCTTAAACACTTTTGTTCCTGTAAATGTTGGTGTAGTGGGTTTGTATTTCTTCCAATCAACATACTCCTTACAAACTACCGCCTCTGCATAGGGGATCAACGCTTTTTTATTCTTGTTGCTAAACTGATACCGTAATTGTTGATAGGTTAGTTGGGTTTGGGCCAACAACTCTTTTTTCTGTTCTTTATTGAGTAAGGAGCTGACCATGGTTACGCTACGTGAGGCATCCAACACATGGAATACACCATGTTGATACTGTGGTGCAATTTTCACCGCAGTATGCATTCTGGAAGTAGTAGCTCCTCCAATCAATAAGGGTTGCTGCAAACCACAACGCTTCATCTCATGGGCCACATGCACCATTTCATCCAAGGAGGGAGTGATCAATCCGCTTAAACCAACAATGTCTACATTTTCTTTTTGCGCCGTTTCTATTATTTTATCAGCGGGCACCATTACGCCCATGTCTATGATATCATAACCATTACAACCCAATACTACGCCCACGATATTTTTTCCAATATCATGCACATCTCCCTTTACTGTTGCCAGTAATACTTTAGGCACTTTGCCTGCGTTTGCAGTTGGATTATTTTTTTTCTCTTCTTCTATAAAAGGGGTAAGCCAAGCCACACTTTTCTTCATCACTCTTGCACTTTTTACTACCTGCGGTAAGAACATTTTTCCTGCACCAAATAAATCACCCACAACATTCATCCCCGCCATTAGGGGTCCTTCAATCACTTCCAATGGTCTGGCGTACTTCAGTCTGGCTTCTTCCGTGTCTGAATCAATATATTCGGTAATGCCATTGATTAAGGCATGTTTCAATCTTTCCTCTACGGTGTTATTACGCCACGCTTCATCTTTAACCGCTGTTTTTTCTTTGGTTTTAACCGTTCCTGCAAAGGCAATTAATTTTTCGGTGGCTTCGTTGTTTTGATTATTAACATTTAAGATTACCTCCTCGCATAAGTTGCGCAGCGTGGGTTCAATTTGATCGTACACTACCAATTGACCTGCATTTACAATTCCCATATCCATACCGGCTTTGATAGCATGGTATAGAAATACGGCATGCATGGCTTCCCGTACGTGATCGTTACCTCGAAATGAAAAAGAAAGATTACTCACCCCGCCACTCACTTTAGTTAATGGCATCTTTTCTTTGATCAAACGGGTAGCTTCAATAAAATCTACCCCGTAATTATTATGTTCTTCGAGTCCGGTGGCAACCGCAAAAATGTTAGGATCAAAAATAATATCCTGAGGGGAGAAGGAAAGCTTGGTTAGCAACAATCGATAGGCGCGCTCTGCTATTTCTAATTTCCGTAACATGGTATCGGCTTGACCTTTTTCATCAAAGGCCATTACAATCACGGCTGCTCCAAACCGTTGACAAATGCGTGCTTGCTGCAGAAATTTTTCTTCTCCTTCTTTTAGCGAAATAGAGTTTACAATACATTTTCCTTGTACGCATTTGAGACCTGCTTCTATGATCTCGAACTTTGAACTGTCGATCATTATCGGAATCCGCGCAATATCAGGTTCGCTTTGCAACAGGTTCAAAAAAGTGGTCATGGCTTCCGCTCCATCTATAAGCGCATCGTCCATGTTAATGTCCAATACCTGTGCGCCATTTTCTACTTGTTGACGTGCTACACTTAACGCTTCCTCAAACCTTTTTTCTCGGATCAATCGCGCAAACTTTTTTGAACCGGTCAAATTGGTTCGTTCGCCCACATTTACAAAATTGGTTTCAGGCCTTACCACTAAAGGCTCCAAACCGGCTAATCGTAAAAAAGGTTTAATGGATATCTTTTCTTTCATACAGAAAATGCTGGTCTAGGATAAACATTCTTCAACAGTGGGTAAAATTCGTGGAGTCAATCCTTTTACTTGTTCGGCAATATGTTGGATATGATCCGGGGTGGTGCCACAACAGCCTCCTACAATATTGACAAATCCTTCACGGGCCCACTCTTCTAAATAATGTCCTGTAACATCTGGAGTTTCGTCATACTCGCCCATAGCATTGGGTAGACCAGCGTTGGGGTATGCAGACACATAACAGTTGGCTAAAGCGGACAGTTCTTCAATATGCGGCCGCATTTCTTTTGCTCCCAATGCACAATTTAGTCCCACGCTTAGCGGGTTAGCATGCATCACCGATATATAAAAGGCTTCTAAAGTTTGTCCACTTAAGGTCCTGCCTGAAGCATCCGTAATGGTGCCGCTGATCATGACAGGAAGCGGCGCTTGCTTGATATCATCAAAATATTGCTTGATCGCATAAATAGCCCCTTTGGCGTTTAGCGTATCAAAAATGGTTTCAATCAATAACACATCCACTCCGCCTTCCACTAATCCGCTGACTTGCTCGTAGTAAGCGGCTACAACTTCATCAAATGTAATTGCGCGAAACCCCGGTTGATTCACATCCGGTGAAAGGGATAATGTTTTATTGAGTGGGCCAATGGCGCCTGCTACCCAAGCTACTTTACCTGATTGTCTGACCGCTTCTTTGGCACACTTTGCCGCTGCTACATTTAATTCTTTTACCAATGCTTGCATTCCATAATCCGCCATTGCAATGGAGGTGCTGCTAAACGTGTTGGTTTCTATGATATCTGCACCTGCATCCAGATATTGTTTATGTATGCTTACAATAATGTCTGGTTTGGTAATACTCAATAAATCATAATTCCCTTTGAGGTCACCGGGCCAATCTTTAAATCGCTCCCCTCTAAAATCAGCTTCAACCAGCTTGTGACGCTGTATCATGGTACCCATAGCCCCATCAATGACCAAAATTCGCTCTCGAAGAGTTTCTTGAATACTTTTCATAATGAATCTGTTGAACAGCTTACACTTTTGGTGGAGCTTGTTCAAGCAACCTATGAACTATTAAAACGAGGGTTAATGAAGAGAGTATCCTGCGTTTATTAGTTCCGTTGGGTGGCCGAACAATAAACAAATCCGCCGTAAGTGAACGTAAAGGTAAAAAAAAAGAACAAATCCCCAAAGAAATAAGAGTTAGCGACTATTGACGTATCGATCTATCGGGAGCCTGTTTTGCAAACTTCTTGCCAAGGTCATTTCATCTGCATATTCTAATTCACCACCAAAAGCAACACCTCTGGCAATGGTGGTAACACGTATGGGGTGATCCTGCAGTTTTTTCTGTATATAATAAATAGTAGTATCTCCTTGAATAGTGGGATTCAATGCAAAGATGAGTTCCTCCGTTTTTTCAGTGTGAATACGTGCTAATAAAGCATCAATAGTTAACTGATCTGGTCCTATTCCGTCCAACGGAGAAATAATGCCACCCAAAATATGATATACCCCATTGTATTGGTGCGTACTTTCAATAGCAATAACATCCCGGATACTTTCTACAACACAAATTAGCTGCTGTTTTCTTCCTGTATTCAAGCAAATGGAACATTGTGGGCCATCTGCAATATTGCCACAACGTGTACAAAATTGAATTTCGCTTCTAAGCCGGGTAATAGCCTCACTCAATTGAGCAACTTCTTCGGGTGCTTGTTTTAAAAGATGTAAAACCAATCGCAACGCTGTTTTTTTTCCGATACCAGGGAGTTTGGCAAAAGCGCTGACCGCTTTTTCCAGTAATTGAGAAGAAAGTTGCATGACACAAAGATAAGTGCTGGACTAACGGCTACCCGTTTCCAGTTCGTATTCGTTAAACCAGTTTGCTTTGATGGAAATGCGTTTTTCAAGAGGGATCACCCGCTCGGGTTGTTTTCTATCACCATAAAAAGATCCCGTATCCCAACTGCCATTCTGGTTTTTATCTAATAAAATTCTAAGTTGGTAATCGCCGGGGTAGAACAGGGCTTCCTCATAAAGCGGACCTGTTAACCGTACAGCTTTTATTACTTTTTCGCCCTGCACAAATTGTAGAACGGGTTGTTGACTCATATCCAAATCTCGGAGCCTGATTTTTATTTTTCCATAATCAGTGCTTCGCTTAGTAGTGAATGAAAGAGTATCCGTTTTTATCCACTGTTTTCCTAAGGTATCTTCTGCAGCACCTTTGATGAGCACCAAGTGGTAGGATTGCCCCTTTTCCCAGTGGGTGGTTAAGGTTAACAAACGCCCTGTTGTGTCCAACTTTAATTGAAAACTATCCACAGGTGTAAAGGTAGAATCGCGATATAAGCGTATGCCGGAACTATCCAATTGCTTGATCCTATTTTCAAAGTGAAACTGGAATGGCTGTAAAATATCTTGTTGATTATTCTGAATACTGGTCTGGTATTTCAA
>VGGU01000040.1 GCA_016868475.1 Bacteroidota bacterium | reverse complement strand
GTTCCTTTTTCAATGGCTTCTCCTATTTGGCGGTATGCATCTCGAAAAGGAACTCCTTGATTAACCAATTCATTTACGGCTTCTACACTAAATAAGTATTTGTATTTATCGTCCTGGAGCAATCCTTGCTGGATTTGTATAGCGCTGATCATTAGCTCCAGCATGGCAATGCATTGTCGGATATGTTCAAAGGCAGGAAATAAATGTTCTTTTACCAATTGAAGATCCCGATGATATCCAGAGGGAAGATTGGTGGTCAATAGACTGATTTCATTGGGCAATGACTTTATTCGATTACACTGCGCGCGGACCAATTCAAAAACATCCGGATTTTTTTTATGCGGCATTATGCTACTGCCGGTAGTTAATTGCTCCGGAAATGAAATAAATCCAAACTGTTGATTCATGTACAAACAGGCGTCCATACTAAAACGGCCCAATGTTTCTGCCACACCTGCCAGTGCCTGTGCCACCACTCTTTCTGTTTTGCCTCTTCCCATTTGTGCATAGACCACATTGTAATTGAGATCTCCAAATCCCAATAAGGAAGTAGTGTATGTTCTGTCTATGGGAAAGGACGAACCATAACCCGCTGCAGAACCCAATGGATTTTTATTTACAATTTTATAGGCTGCTTGTAGTTGCACACAATCATCAACTAAACTTTCTGCATAAGCGCCAAACCACAGCCCAAAGGAAGAAGGCATGGCCAATTGTAAGTGAGTGTAACCTGGTAAGAGAACGTCTTTGTGCTGCTCGCTTTTTTCTTGCAGTAATGCAAAAAGGGACTGCAATGCGTGGACTGTTTTTTCTATTTCGTCCCGAAGAAAGAGGCGGATGTCAACCAGTACCTGATCATTTCTGCTCCGGGCCATATGTACTTTTTTTCCGCAATCTCCCAGCTGTTGCGTGAGTTCCCATTCCACCTGTGAATGTATGTCCTCCATCTCAGGGCGTAATGCAAAATTGCCTTGTAAAACTTGCTGGTAGATTCCACGAAGGGCGGTGAGCAATTGCGTGGTTTCAGTTGAACTAAGTAGTCCAACTTTTCCTAGCATTTTAACATGTGCCAACGAACCTATCACATCAAATTTTGCCAGATAAGCGTCCATCTCCCGATCCTTGCCCACGGTAAATGTGGTTACGGCTTCTGTTGCTACTGTATTTTTTTGCCAAAGTTTCATACTTGCAAAGTTGGGTGGATTAACTGATTGATAAGGTTGCAGTATAGATCAATCCCATTTTCAATTTCATTGATGCCTACCCATTCATTGGCGCTATGACTGCGGGCTGAATCGCCGGGCCCCAGCTTTAATGCAGGAAAGGGTAATAAGGCTTTATCAGATGAAGTGGGCGAACCATAATAGCTGAGCTGATTGAGCAGCCCTGCTTTTACAAGAGGATGATCCAGCGGAATTAAGGAGGAGCGAAGCCGGGTGCTTCGTGGTTGTAACTGTACTGCAGTTGGAACAATTGATCGTAATGTGTCAATGACTTCTTGAAAAGTGTAGCACTCGTTCACACGAACATCCACTACAAATTGACAGGAGGCCGGTACAATATTATGCGCTTTGTTTACAGTTTCAATTACAGTTGTACTGCATTTGACAGGGCCTAACAATGGTGAATTTTTTTCCCAAACAAAATCACGAATAAGCTGAATGGCATCCAATGCAAGGTATAAGGCGTTTTGTCCTTCTTCACGAGCTGCATGTCCGGGTTTTCCCTGAGCTAGTCCATCAATAACCATTAATCCTCTTTCGGCAATGGCCATTTGAAGCAGAGTGGGTTCACCTACTATGGCACAGGTTGAGGGATGAAGATTATGAGGCAAGAAACATCCCTGTGTTTTTTCGATAAAACGCTTGTCTTGTAATAAAGCTTCAATGCCTCCGCTTCCACTGATTTCTTCCTCGGCAGTAGCTGCCAGGATCAGGTTCCAATTGCTATTAGTTTGCTGACTACATTGTAAAAAACTTGCCAGCAAGGCTACCAAGGATGCGCCAGCGTCGTTACTGCCTAAACCATATAATTTTCCTTCTTCTATTTCCGGAGAAAAAGGATCTCTGGTATAATGAGAATTTGGTTTTACCGTATCATGATGAGAGTTAAGCAAAAGAGTGGGAAGGGCTGGATTGAAATTATCGGCAATTGCGTAAATATTATTGCCTACACGTTGTGGAGCTGCTCCTTTTTCGGCTAAAAAGTCAAACAACACCGTAGCAGACTCATCTTCCTGTTTACTAAAAGAAGGAATAGCAATCAACCGTTGTAATAAACCAATAACCTCCTGTTTAATGGATGCGCTTTTCATTTTATTTCACTAAGGTTGTACCTGCTTTGCCTTGAATGAGATCATGCAACTTTTCTGCCTTACCAATCAATACCCTGCTCACTCCTTTCTCCAATGCTTTGAACGCATTATCTAATTTAGGAATCATCCCCGCAAAAATGCTACCTGTTGATTTTAAATGTTGGTAAGCTTTTGCATCAATACTGGAGAGAACAGAATCCGGTTGTGCCAGATCCGTCAATACTCCTTCTTTTTCAAAGGTAAACAGCAGACTGGTTGTAAAGCTGCCACTAAGTGCAACAGCTAATTCTTGTGCCATCGTGTCTGCGTTAGTATTTAGTAAATGACCCCGACCGTCATGCGTGAGCGGTGCTACCACCGGTGCAAGTCCTGCTGTGATCAACAAGTTAAACAATGCAGTATTCACCTGGTCAATATCGCCAACCCAGCCGTAATCTATTTCTGCATTTGTTCTTTTATGCGCCAACAAACTGTTTCCATCAGCACCTGTCAACCCCAAAGCATTGCAACCTAATTGTTGTAGTTGCGCAACCAATTGTTTATTTAACAAACCCCCGTATACCATGGTTACAACCTTCAAGGTTTCGGTATCTGTGATTCTTCTTCCATCAATTAATTGTGCAGGTACCCCCAATTGTTGACCTACCTGTGTGGCCATTTTTCCTCCACCATGCACCAATAATTTATAAACAGGAATTCCGGAGTTAGTGGATTTTGGTAAAGTAGCAAACAACTCTAAAAAATTGTCAAGCCCTGTTGGATCATCAATTAAATGTCCTCCTACCTTGATAATATAGAGTAGTGGCTTATCCATGTTGCTGTAAAAGATTTTTTAACACCGCCTGAGCAGCCCATACACGATTACCCGCCTGTTTGTTTACTAAGCTTACTGTGCTATCCAATACCTGGTCACTTAGTTCTATATTTCTTCTAACCGGAAGACAGTGCATCACTTTTGCTTGATTAGTATTTGCTAAATGTTCAGGGGTGAGCATCCATGAATGAGTATTACCCTCGGCCATTTTCCCATATTGTTGCACACCGCTCCAGTTTTTTACATAGACAAAATCAGCACCTGCCAAAGCCGATTGTTGATCATGCATTATCTGCGCTCCTTTTGTAAATGTTTGGTCCAGTTCCATTCCTGGAGGGTGTGTGATAATAAATTCTGCTTGTCCCCAATGTGTAACCCACTCTGCAAAACTATTGGCCACACATTGTGGCAATGGTTTAATATGTGGGGCCCAGGATAAAACTATACGTGGCTTTCTTGTTGAAAAATTTGCGGGATGGCTTATGATCTCTTCTTGAATAGTTAAAAGATCGGCCAAGGATTGCAAGGGATGTCGGGTGGCAGATTCGAGACTCATCACTGGAATGCCCGCATATTTTACAAACTGGTTCAATATTTTTTCTGCGTAGTCTGTTGCACGGTCTTGTAGACCCGGAAAAGTTCGAACGGCCAGAATATCAAAATACTGACCTAAAATGGGTGCTGCATCTTTCACGTGCTCAACAGTGGTCCCGTTCATAATAGCCCCTTCTTCAAATTCCATTGACCAGCCTTCTGCACTTACATTAAAAACAATGGCCTCCATCCCTAGTTGTTGCGCGGCAATTTGTGTACTTAAACGAGTACGCATACTGGGATTGAGAAACAAACAACCCAATCTCTTTCCTTTTCCCAACGCCTGATCTGCAAAAGGGTTCTTTTTGCAATACTGTGCCTGAGCCAGTAAGGATTCAACCGAATCCGCATCTTTTACAGATAAGAAATGTTGCATGTGTTAATTTGGGGAGGATTGAATTTCTTGTTGAAGGCTGGATATAAATTGAGCAGCGTCTGCTTGTGTTAAAGTCAGTGAGGGAAGTAATCGAATTACATTTGGTTTGGCTTCACCGGTAAAAATATGTTGCCGGGTTAATAAACTTTTTTTCAAATCAGGAAGGGTGTCGGGCACATCAAAACCCAGCATTAAACCACGGCCTCTTACATTTTTAAGTTGAGGAAATTGATTTAGCTGTTCCATTAACCAGCTGCCCATGTTGAGGGCATTGTCCATGAGATTTTCTGCTTCCATCACTTCCAGAACCGCTAATGCTGCTGCGCAGGCCAGATGATTGCCTCCGAATGTGGTGCCCAGTTGAAAATGTTTGGCAGGAATTTGGGGAGTTATCAAAATACCCGCTACCGGAAACCCATTACCCATTCCCTTGGCCATGGAATAAATATCCGCTTGTACACCGGCGTAATCATGACTAAAGAATTTTCCACTTCGGCCGTAACCACATTGAACACTATCCGCAATATAAATAGCACCGTATTGCGTACAGAGTAAACGTATGGCTTGTAAAAAAGAATCGTCAGCCACCTGTATACCTCCCACGCCTTGAATTCCTTCTGTAATTACGGCAGCAATTTCCTTTCCTTGTTTTTGAAAACATTCCGTTAATGCGGCAACATCATTAAAAGGTAAAAAAATTACATTTTCGGTTTCATTGACGGGGGCGATAATATTTTTATTGTCTGTAACAGCTACCGCCAATGAAGTGCGTCCGTGAAAGGCTTTTGTAAATGCAATTATTTTTTTCCGACCGGTATAAAAACTGGCCAGTTTTAGTGCATTTTCATTTGCTTCAGCGCCGCTATTGCATAAGAAAAGCTGATAGTTGGGTTTCCCTGCAAGCGTTCCCAACTTTGTAGCCAACTCTTGTTGTAATGGAATGCGAATGGAGTTGGAATAAAAAGCAATTTTATCTAATTGTGTTTTAATTCGTTCAACCCAATGTGGATGTGAATGTCCAATACTGATTACGGCGTGACCACCATAGAGATCTAAATATTCTTGCCCCTGCTGATCCCAAACACGAGAACCCTTTGCTTTTACAATGGTAATGTCCTGGATAGGGTATACATCAAAAAGTGGCATGATTAGAAATAGTTTGCTTTTAGTTGAAGACCACATTGCTCATCCAAGTCAAAGAGCAGATTCATATTTTGAACGGCTTGCCCGGCGGCTCCTTTGAGCAGATTGTCAATGACGCAGTGTACAACTAACTGATGACCTTGTTTTTCCAATTGAAGCAAAGCCCGATTGGTGCCTACTACTTGTTTTAAGAAAATGGGATTTTGACTAACATGAACAAAAGGATGCGATTGGTAATAGGTATTGAACAGTTCAATCAATTCTTCCAGATCAGTTGAAACGGCAATAGTTGAGCTGCAAAATATTCCTCTGGTAAAATCACCCCGCCAAGGAACAAAGTGAACAGCAGGAGCTGTTTTGTTCATTGATTGGCCAAGTGATTCAGCAATTTCGTCCAGGTGCTGATGCGTAAGCGTTTTGTACGCTTGAATATTATTTTCACGCCAGCTAAAATGTGAAGTAGTTGCCAGTGTTTGTCCGGCACCGGTGGATCCGGTAATGCCGGTAGTATGCACTTCTGCGAGTAAACCTGCTTCTGCCAATGGCAATAAACTTAACTGAATGGCGGTAGCAAAACAACCAGGATTAGCAATGGATGTTGCCTTTTTAATCAATTCTTTATTTAGTTCCGGTAATCCGTAAGTAAACGTTCGATTTCCTAGTTGATTGTTATTCTTTAATCGAAAATCATTGGTCAGATCAATAATTCGAAGATGATCGGGCAGCGAAAGTTTTTCCAGTAGTTGACGCGACTCGCCATGTCCGAGACAAAGAAAAAGTACATCCACTGCAGTATCGATTACATTGGTGAATCGCAGTGAACTGAGCCCTGCCAAATCCTGATGAATTTGACTCACTTCCTTTCCGTCATTACTCCGGCTATGTACAAAACTAATTTCTACTGAAGGATGAACCATTAACAAACGGAGTACTTCTCCACCGGTATAACCGGCTCCACCTATGATGCCTGCTTTAATCTTTTTCATGGTTGGTTTGTTGAACGCGGTGATAAATTCCAATTTGATTACCCACTATTCGAGTAAAACCACGTACATCCTCACCGGTGAATCCTGTGTTCATCTCGCCATATTTCCCAAACTTACTGCTCATCAAATCATAGGGGCTTTCGATTCCTGTAACTTGAAATCGATAGGGGAAGAGTTGCACAAATACCTTTCCCGTTACCTGTTGTTGACTGTTAGTAAGATACGCTTCAATATCGCGCATAACGGGATCTAAAATTTGTCCTTCATGTAACCAATTGCCATAGAATTGTGCCAGTTGGTCTTTCCACTGAAGTTGCCATTTGGTTAGCACATGTTTTTCTAAAGCGTGATGGGCCTTGAGGATTAGCAGTGGCGCAGCCGCTTCAAATCCTACACGTCCTTTGATGCCAATGATAGTGTCTCCCACATGAATATCTCTGCCAATGGCAAATCCGCCTGCAATTTCTTGTAAGGCTTGTATGGCTTCAACCGGGTGATTGAATTCTTTTTGATTCACGCCAAGTAGTTCGCCCTGCTTAAAATGAAGTATCACTTCCTCTGGCGCTTCCTTGGTTAGCGGTGTTGGCCAGGCTTCTTCAGGAAGCATGCCATTTGAATGCAAGGTTTCCTTACCTCCCACACTGGTTCCCCATAACCCTTTGTTGATGGAGTAAACGGCTTTTTCAAAATTCATTTCCACTCCCTTGCTTTTCAGGTATTCGATTTCCTGCTCACGGCTTAATTGAAGATCCCGAATGGGAGTAATAATTTCTATACCCGGAATAAGAATTTGAAAAATCATGTCAAATCTAACCTGATCGTTTCCGGCTCCCGTGCTTCCGTGTGCAACGGCCTGTGCTCCCAATTGTTTGGCATGCTGGGCAATATGCAAAGCCTGACTGAGTCTTTCCGCAGATACGGATAGGGGGTAAGTATTATTTTTTAAAACATTTCCATAGATCAAGTAGCGGATAATCCTGTTATAGTAGTCAGTAGTAGCTTCAATAGTAGTATGAGAATGTACGCCCAACTTTTTGGCATGCGCCTCGATCCTTGTCAATTCCTCTTTGTCAAATCCACCTGTATTAACCAGTATACTGTGCACCTCATATCCTTTTTCTGCTGTCAAATACTTGACGCAGTAGGTAGTGTCCAATCCTCCGCTAAAACCTAAAACAACTTTTTTAGACATAGCCCGTTTGATTTATCGAGTAAAAAAATGATGAAGAAAGCCTACACTTTTACTGCCATTGCTCTTTTTCAAAAATGGGCGCAGCAGCTTCCATTCTTTAAATCGCAATAATCTTTCGAAGCCGGATTTGTTTTCCTCGAAATATTTTTTTGTTTCCTCCGGCTCATAGTGATCGGTTGGATCGTATAGCATGGCTGTGCACATACAATTCTTGCGATTCTTACTCAGCAAGATGTTATAATTGACGCAACTCTTGCATCCTGCCCAAAACGCTTCATCTTGTGTTAGTTCCGAGTAGGTGACCGGTTCATATCCCAGTTCGCTATTAATTTTCATTACAGCCAATCCGGTGGTCAGGCCAAAGATCTTGGCTTTTGGATATTGCTTTCTGGACAGTTCAAATATTTGCTGCTTAATGGCTTTTGCAATACCGCTCTTGCGATAGGCTTGCGCAACAATCAGCCCGCTATTGGCTACGTAATCGCCATGGCTCCAGGTTTCAATGTAGCAAAAGCCCACCCATTGGTTGTCGGGTGTTAGTGCAATAACGGCCTTGCCTTCTTCCATTTTTTTTGAAACGTACTCGGGACTTCTCTTTGCAATACCTGTTCCCCTGGCTGCTGAAGAGATGGCTATCTCTTCAGTAATGATAGAGGCAAAGACCGAATCGGCCATAGTAGCCACTCGAATTATGAATGGTACACTCAAAGTATATCTTTAGTAGGGTTGGATCACCAGTCCAGATTAGGTTGTCGGAAGTTATTCACTGACAGGGACCGCGGTGAGAGGTTCGTCCTGTCAGCAAATACGGAGCAACCTGGATAAAAGAAAGAAGTGAATTCTTTTCATTTTAAATCCTTTTGTTTGAAAGGGAAGCAAATCTAAAATAATAATTTAAATATAGCCTCATTTTTTTAGCTGGCCTTGAAGGCAAAGATGACCAGGCGTCGGTGTAGTTCGGGGGAAGCTTTTCGCCAATCTGTAATTGTTCTGGTAGAAATCCATTCTGCAGGACTGGTTAAATCGGCCGCAATACAAAGCTGTGTGCTGGGAGAAAGACATTTTAGCAAGGATGCTAGCATGGGATTATTTCTATAAGGTGTTTCTATGAACAGCTGTGTACAGTTTTCTTTACGGGACTGCTGTTCCAATTCTTGAATTGCTTTTTCACGTGGTTTATCTTCTATAGGTAAGTAACCATTGAATTTAAATTGTTGACCATTGAGACCACTTGCCATCAGGGCTAATAGAATGGAATTGGGCCCTACCAGTGGACTAACAGAACAACCCACTTCATGCGCCAATGCAACAATTGCCTGCCCAGGATCTGCAACGCCCGGACATCCGGCCTCACTCACCAGGCCAATGGTTTTTCCTTCCTTAAATAATAGTTTGCAGCGGGCGGGTGCATGCTCCTCATTTACATTGATCCATTCGTAATTATCAATGACAATATCTTTGGAAACACTTTTAAAATACCTGCGTGTTGTGCGTGGGTTTTCCACTACAAATGCCTGACAAGAAAGAATAGCGTCCCATACATAGGCGGGTAAAGCATTTAAGCCTTCGTCATGTAAAGGGGCAGGGATAAGCAATAGTTTACTCATGCTTTTTTTACTTGTCTTACGCTTAGTGTGGCTGCAATTATTGCATAGGCGGGCGCGAGTAATACAAATAAATGCATTGCAAAAAATAGTAGTCCGTTTCCAATGGCCAGCCCTTTATGATGGCTGCAAAAAATAGCACTTTGCGAGGGAGTTAATTGATTGCGAGCAAAAGAATAGTCTAACATCGAAAAACCAAAGTAATAACCTTGTAACAATAACCCAATCAACGGAGTAATCCATCCAACCAGGGGAATCAGCGATAGCAAGATCAACCCTCCAAAATAGAGTGCTTCCTGTCCAGTATTTCTTATTGCTAATTTAATTCCTCGTTGAGCGTCTTTCCAAACCACATCCCAGCAAAACCGATGCGGGCTATTCTCAAGTAGTGTTTCTGTTTTTTCACTCAGATAAGCAAAGCCGGGAGCACCTATAATCAAGATCAGGTTTTTAAAAAGAGCAAAATAAAACAACAGCAGTACTAAGCGCAACATCATTCCATTCATCACAAATAAAAAACTAAGCCATTCACTTCTTTCTTTTTGTAACCATTGTTCAATTCCCAACGTGGCACTCATCCAGCTCACGGCATCATTGGAAGAAATAACAAATAGAATTAATCCCACAACGGCAAATATGGTGTACAAAATTCCTGGCCAAAGAACCCCTCGCAGCAGTTTTTGCTGCTGAATAAAATGGCTGGCTTCCTGCCAAGAGCGAAACGCAATTACAAAATCTTTCAAAACTATATTTTAACAGCGTCCGTTAGAAAGTAGGGCAGTTGAGTCTTTTAAGACTGGGGTCGGATGGTTTTTTAATGTAGATCAATGAGATCTCTAATCCACCTCTTGTATTAGAAGCAGGTTTCAAAAGGGATGTATTAGAATCGTAGCTGGCACCTAAACGAAGTCCGTTAAACTCAAGCCCAATGTATGGGATAATGGCATCATCCACTCGGTACCAACTTCCCAAATAAACATTAACCGGATTGTCCTCATTTCTATTTACACTATAGGAGAATGCTGCTCCTACGATGGTGTTTTTTGCCTTTGACTGCATGCTATGGTTGGCAGACAAATGAATATAGTGATAACCTCCAACGGGAATCCTTCCACCGGCTTGAAGTGTGGTGCGCGTATTGAGAATATATTGGCCACCATGCACGCTTTCCTTTGGACGGTTCAGGTGATACATGGAAGCTCCCAGGTAAAAATTGTTATATCCATTGGTAGTGCCACTGTACAATAATCCGGCACTTAGATCAAAGTAGCCCAAGCTTAATTGACGGCTGTCAAAAATTTCGCTGGTTACCCCCGTAAATCCCAGTGGTGTTAATTGATCGGCAAAAACCACTTTGCTAACATCTAATCGTTTGTTTACAAAGGCGCCTTGAAATCCAACACCAATTTGATGAAATCCATCTTCGTCCAATCCCTTATGATAGGAAAAAGAAGCCCCTGCATAGTTGGTAACTAAAATTCCGTTGCCAGCCACATCTGTCATCCCCAATAAGCCCACCCCCATATTATCAGAGCTGATTAATCGGTTTTTCATTAATCCAAAATCAACGGATACCGTTTTGGTTACATACGCATTTTCAATGGTTGGCCATTGGTTGCGGTAATTACCTGCAACCCGAACTGCGCCATCAAATTTTCCGGTAAGGGCGGGGTTTAGGGTTAAGGGCGAAGCAAAGAATTGCGAAAAATTAGGATCTTGAGCCTTGATTATCAAGACTTGAGCAATAATAAGGGTGAGACTTAGAATGATTTTTCGCATAGTTCTTAGTAAACGGCCAAACCGAGGCTGTAATTGTGAGACAGGCAAGTTACGATTATTAGATTAAAATCACTGCTGAAGCTTGGCGCCAAATGCCAGATCTCCGGCGTCTCCTAAGCCAGGCACAATATAACTTTTGGCCGTTAGCTCTTCGTCAATATCGCCACACCAAATATGAGCATGCGGGGCAAGACGTTGAACATGTTCAATTCCTGCAGTGCAGGCAATAGCCACCACCAGGTGAATTGAACTGGGTTTACCCTGTTCCTCCAACTCTTGAATAGTTTTTACAAGTGAAGCACCAGTTGCTAACATGGGGTCCGCAATGATAAGCACCCGATCAGTTAGATCCGGGCAAGAAATATATTCCAGGCTAATCTCAAATGAGCCATCCTTGTTGTGCTTACGATAGGCACTGATAAAAGCATTATCTGCTTTGTCAAAATAATTAAGCAGTCCTTGGTGTAAGGGTAGGCCGGCTCTTAGAATTGTGGCCAACACGGGCTGGGTTTGCAAAACCTGATGTGTGGCCACTCCCAAGGGAGTATCAACTTTTTTTTGAACCGATGGAAGTATTTTGCTGATTTCATAGGCAGCCACCTCGCCAATTCGTTCTAAATTTCTTCTAAATCGCATCCGATCTTCTTGTATGGAAACATCTCTGATTTCACTTATCCAATTACTGACCAAGGAGTGGTTTTTACAAAGATTTACTAGCATGCGATTTGTTTCGGGTGAACACTTTACTTTTACCCGCCGAAATTAATTTGTTTTTATGGTTTATCGCGCATTGGGAATTATGAGTGGCAGTTCTTTGGATGGACTTGACCTTGTTTTTGCTCATTTTCATGAGCATGGGGGGCAATGGTCATTTGAAATCGAAGCGGCTGCCTGCTACAAGTATTCCACCGAATGGGAAAATAGACTTA
>VGGU01000039.1 GCA_016868475.1 Bacteroidota bacterium | reverse complement strand
TCCTGTTGAATTTCATGAGGAAGACTTTAGGCTCAAAGATTGGAATAAGGATCAATTAAAAAATATTTTTTCTGCACTTGAGTTCAGAACATTAGGCAAGCGATTATTAGGGGAGGATTTTGTTCCGCCTCCACATCCTCGTTCAGTGATTGAAAAGGAAATACCACAGGGTGTTCAAACTGATTTGTTTGGCAATATCATTGGAGGAGATCCACAGCCACTTCCACGCGCTCAGGAAATTATTGCAGAGAAGCAACCCCTCTTTTCTATGGAGGAGGACGCAGATTTACCAACAGGACCTGCCGATAAAAATATTCATAACACTCCTCATCATTATCAAGTGGTGGAAGGAGAATTGGCTATAAAAAAACTGGTACAGGAATTATCGGCTCACAAGGAAATTTGCTTTGATACCGAAACAACCGGGATAGATGCAAATTTGGCCGAGCTTGTGGGCTTGAGTTTTTCGGTAAAATCAGGTGAAGCCTGGTATGTTCCTTGTTCTGCTGATCGGGAAGCTGTTAAAAAACTACTCTCTTATTTTGATTCATTGTTTACGGATGCTACCAAATGTTGGATTGGTCAGAACTGTAAATATGATCTGCTTATCTTAAAATGGTATGGTGTAGAACTAGCAGGCTCAATATTTGATACGATGCTGGCGCATTATGTAATTGAGCCGGAAGGGAAGCGAAGCATGGATATGCTTAGTGAAAAATACCTGGGGTATATTCCGGTTTCCATAGAGGAGTTGATCGGGAAAAAGGGAAAAGGACAGCGCACCATGCGAGAAGTTGCCATTGAAGAAATTAAAGAATATGCCGGCGAGGATGCGGATATTACACTTCAGTTAAAAGAAAAGTTTGTTCAACTGATCAAGAAAAAAGAAGTAGAACGTGTTTTTGATCAGGTAGAATCTCCATTAGTAAAAATATTAACAGCTATGGAGTTCGAAGGAGTTAATGTGGATGTGAACTTCCTAAAGGATTATTCGGTTGAATTAGAAAAAGAAGCTGATCGTGCAGAAAAAAATGTGTACGAAAAAGCCGGTGTCCGATTTAACCTAGCCTCGCCAAAACAATTAGGAGAGGTGCTATTTGATAAATTACAACTGGACCCTTCTGCTAAAAAAACAAAAACAGGGCAATATCAAACAGGCGAGGATGTATTATTAAAATTAGCAGCCAAAGGTCACGAGATAGTAGCTGACATATTAACTTTTCGTCAGCTCACTAAATTAAAATCTACTTATGCAGATGCGCTACCTGAATTAATCAACCCTAAAACAGGACGCGTTCATACTACATATGGACAAGCTGTTGCGGTAACAGGCAGGCTGGCCAGTAATAATCCCAATCTTCAAAATATTCCTGTTCGTACGGAACGAGGTCGAGAAATCAGAAAAGCATTTATTCCCCGCGACAAGAATCATGTATTGCTTTCCGCAGATTACTCTCAGATTGAATTACGTATAGTGGCAGCAATTAGTGGTGATGTAAATATGTGTGCGGCATTTAAAGAAGGGAAAGATATTCATACGGCTACGGCGGCACGAGTTTATAATGTTTCAGAAGCTGAGGTAACCAAGGAGATGCGCTACAAAGCCAAGAGTGTAAACTTTGGGATCATCTATGGGCAGGGGGCTTTTGGTTTAGCTGATAATTTAGGGATATCACGCACGGAGGCCAAAGAAATTATCGCTAATTACAAGCGTGAGTTTCCGGGTATACAGCAGTACATGGATAGCACTATTCAATTTGCTAAAGAAAACGGA
The DNA here is from genome assembly GCA_016868475.1 of Bacteroidota bacterium. Taxonomy (GTDB): domain Bacteria; phylum Bacteroidota; class Bacteroidia; order Chitinophagales; family Chitinophagaceae; genus JJ008. The sequence continues at coordinate 11,436 of VGGU01000039.1, read as the reverse complement.
TATGTAGAAACCTTGTTGGGGCGTAAACGTTGGTTACGCGATATCCTTTCTTCTAATTTTACAGTGCGTGGATTTGCAGAACGTAATGCTATTAATTCGCCCATACAAGGAACTGCCGCTGATATGATAAAATTAGCTATGCAAAAAGTTTATCATGCCATACAAAAAGCAGGACTTAAAAGTAAAATGATTTTGCAGGTGCATGACGAATTGATCTTTGACACTTTACGTAGCGAGGCAACTATATTAAAACCATTAATTATTGCCTCAATGCAAGAAGCACTTGAACTTCCCAATGGAGTTCCTGTTGTAGCAGAATGTGGCCAGGGCGAAAACTGGCTTGAAGCACATTAAAAATTTCGATTAATTACCACTTCCCCGTCCATTGCCAGCTCCTCCGCCAGCTCCAGCGGGACGCGCCGGACGCAATGAGGGTAATAGTTGCTCTTTCCAAATGGTAAATTGTTCTGAGGTAAGTACTGCTTTAAGAATCTCCTCCTGTGCACTATTCCATTTTTGCATTTCCTCACGTATCGCTTCCCTATCTATACTTTCTCCTCCGTTCATCATCATTTCTCTTACTTCCTGCATACGGACTTCCTGCTTTCTGTATAGCACCGTTAATGCGGTATCAATTAGGGTTAGCTTAGCCGCATCTAATTTAAAAGCGCTATCTAACTTTTGATGAACTAAAGCTGCACGCTCAGCAGGCGTACGACGTTGAAACCCACCGCCTCCTCTAGGAGGTTGAGCAATAGCAAGTGCACTGCAACTGATCAGGAGGGCAAATAGAGTTATTTGTTTCATATACTACTAAAGGTAAGTATTTGGGTGTAGTCAAGTATCTTTGCACCCTTATCATTTATAAAAAAATGGGATACAATCAATTAGTTGCCGTTAGTGGCTTGTCTGGGTTATTTGAGTTGGTAAGTAGTAAACCCGACGGAGGCATAGTGCGTTCCTTGGAGGACGGTAGTACTCGGTTTGTTTCTACACGAGTTCATCAGTTTTCCCATTTGGAAAGTATTGAAGTGTACACGATCCGAGAAAATGTAAATCTGGTAGAAGTATTCATGGCTATGGAAAAAGCATCTCAGGACTTACCTGCAGAAAAAGATGCTGCCGCTGTTAAACATTACTTTAAACAAGTTTTTCCTGATATGGATTTTGAGCGGGTTTATGATAGCGATCGTCGTAAAATGGTTAAGTGGTTTACACAATTAAAGAGTGCTAACATAGCATTAAAGCTTTCTGAGAAAGCTGAGTAGATAGCCTGGTTATTATGTATACCGCGGATATTCAAAAACTTCCTCGTCATTATTTGCTAGCAACATTTGAGTTGACTGATTGGAATGGGTTGGCGCCTTTTTTTGAAGAACTGGATGGGCGAGAACTTTCCTCACTCACAGCATTGGAACAATGGCTTAAGGATTTAAGTGAAGTAGAGTCGGTGATCAGCGAAGATGCTTGTTGGCGCCAGATCCGTATGACCTGCGATACGGAGAATAAATCGCTGGAGGAAGCGTTCAATTATTTCATGTTGGAAATTCAACCACAGATTCAACCCTGGTCTGATCGATTGAATAGAAAATTAATGGCTTGTCCATTTACTGCTTCACTTGATACTTCTACTTATTTTACTTTTCTGCGCAGTATTCGTAAACAAATTGATCTTTTTCGAGAAGCCAATATTCCGATAATCGCATCGCTGAATGTATTACAGCAACAATTTGGGGTAATCTCCGGCAAAATGGCTATCACTGTAAAAGGTCAGGAGTATACTTTACAACAAGCAGCCTTATTCTTAGAAGACGAAGATCGATCCTTACGCGAGGAAGTGTATTTAAAAATAGCAGAACGTCGTTTTCAGGATCAAGCAGCTTTGCATGAGTTGTTTGATCAATTGCTCGAACAAAGAAATTTAATTGCCAAACAAGCCGGGTTTACAGATTATAGGGCCTATCGATTTATGGAATTGGGTCGGTTTGATTATGACCATACTACATGTGAACAATTTCACGAAGCTGTTCGTGACCATGTGATGCCCTTGGTCAATCAATTGTACCAGCAGAAGTTAAAAAAATTAGGAGTTGAGCAACTGCGTCCTTGGGATTTAGAGGCAGAGCCTGCTGGAACCAAACCACTTCGTCCTTTTTCCAATGCTACGGACTTAATGGAAAAATCTATTGCTTGTTTAAATGCGCTCGATCCTTTTTTTGCCGCCTGCTTAACTCGTATGCAGCAATTAGGACATTTGGATTTAGAGAGCAGAAAAGGCAAAGCACCGGGAGGCTATAATTGTCCGCTTGCTGTAAGTGGAGCGCCTTTTATTTTCATGAATGCTGCAGGTACATTGGATGATGTTACCACTATGGTACATGAGGGCGGACATGCTATTCATTCTTTTTTATGTCATTCGCTTGCGCTGAATGGGTTTAAAGAATATCCCACTGAAATTGCTGAAGTAGCCAGTATGTCTATGGAGTTATTTAGTATGGATCATTGGAATCATTTTTTTACTGACCCCGTTGAACTAAATAGAGCAAAAGAACAACAATTAGAACGCGTGATCACTATCTTCCCTTGGGTAGCTACTATCGATAAATTTCAGCATTGGATCTATACTCATCCTGATCATACACATAGTGAACGGGAAGAACAGTGGATGCGTATTGCTCAGGAATTTACTTCACCTCTTATTGATTTTACTGGCCTTGAAAAATACAGGCGCGTACTTTGGCAACGACAACTTCATTTGTTTGAAGTGCCTTTTTATTATATCGAATATGGCATTGCACAATTAGGGGCTATTGGGTTATGGCAGCAATACAAAAGAAACCCAACTACGGCTTTACAAAATTATTTACAAGCACTTGCCTTAGGAGGTACGCGTACTTTGCCTCAATTGTTTGAAGCAGCCGGTTTATCTTTTGATTTTTCCGGAACTCGTATTAGTGAACTCATGCAGTTTGTTAAAGCAGAGTTGGATCAAATTACGGTCACTACTTCTTCATAAGGAACTCGAAAACGAGGCCACCAAATTCCTTCAGGGGTACCTTTGCCCACTGCAATAATCATATTGATCTCTGCACCAAAAGGCAGGTTTAATGCCTTTTTTACTCGTTTAGCATCAAATCCTTCCATAGGGCACGAATCAAAATCGGCCGCTGCTATTGATAACATAAAATTTTCGGCGGCCAGTGCACAGGATTTGTGTGCAACAATACGTCTGTCTGCTCTACCACCAAAACGATAAAAAGGTTTTTGAAGTCCAGCAAAAAAACTAACCATTCTTCTGATCAGTGACAGTATTCCAAAGCTATCATTGGTATAGGCAAGCGGGATTAGCTTAGTGTAATAATCCAGTCCCTTTTTTTGCATTTTGGTAGGATTTCCTACTACGCTCTGCTGAATCAGTTCCTTATTCCATCGTGCTCTTTTTTTCCAGAGATCGACTCTTGTTACAAAAACAACCAAATGCTGTGCAGATCTTCCGGCGCCTTGTCCAAGACAATACGAAGCAAAAAGTTCTTTTTGTTCAGTAGAACGAACCCAATAAAATTCCCAACATTGCATATTGCTGCTGTTCGGCGCCAATATTGCATGTTGTAATGCTTTTTCAATCACCGCATCTGGAACGGGGATATGCTCAGCAAAGCGTCGGTTGGAACGACGTCGTTCAATTATTTCATGAAAAAAAGAATGTTGAATTGATTCCATTTATAAATGTTGAATAAAAGGTAAAAAAAAGAGGCTGTCTTTTGGACAGCCTCTGTAATGATATGTGTTTGATTAATAACCGCTATTCTGTGCAACAATACTTCCGCTAGTTAATACTTCGCGTTGTGGAATTGGCCATAAAGATCTGAACGCCTCTGTGATACCCACAGCACTATAGTTGTTGTAACGACGCAAGTCAAACCAACGATGGCCTTCGTGCGCCAACTCAATCCTTCTTTCTTGCTGAATGGCAAGAATTAAATCTGCAGTTGTTGCCGCTGTTGTTGGTAAAAGGCCGGCACGCGTTCTTATTACATTTAAATCTGCTTGAGCACCAGCAATATTGCTTGGTGTTTTTCTGGCACGAGCTTCAGCCCGAATCAAATACAACTCTGCTAAACGAATAAGGATAACGTTATCATCACCTGCTGTACGAGAAAACTTTCTGGTTTTGTTAGCAGGAATGCCGGGAGCCGCAACGGTTACATTGATATTCCGGCGTAAGTCACCTGGCTCGTGAGCTAAAGCCAATGAACTAGAAGAAGTGATTTCGTTACGACCTCCGTTTGCACCGGGATAATAGTAGAATGCGCCAAAATTTCTGTCGTCGGCATAATATTGCAATTCCCAAATACTTTCAGGGCGTACATTTTTTGAAAGCCAAAGATTTGCATAATCAACACCGGCAACCAAGCCGCCATTAGGTTGAGCTGCAAATTGGTTGATTACGTTGGTAGCCATTGTTTCTGCAGCTGCCCATTGTTCTTGGTATAATTGCACGCGAGCCATCATGGCCAGAGCTGCATTTAGGGTTAAGCGACCGCTTGCGGCAGAAGCGGGCAGGTTCAGGATTGCAAAATTTAGATCAGCAAGAATGCTGGCATAGATTTCTGCCTCTGTGGAACGTGGTTTTGGTGTTCCGTTTGCAGGAGAAAGTGTAGGCTGTGTAAATAGAGGAACGCCAACACCACCTGGTTTTCCATAACCCTGAGTGCCACCTCCAAAGAAGCGAAGCAAGTCAAAATAAGCAATGGCTCTTAATGCCCTGGCTTCTCCAATAGCGGCTAATTTGTTAAAAGCAGGATCGTTTAATTTTTCTGCCTGTACAATTAGATTATTAGCGCGATTAATGGTGTTGTAGATAGTATTCCACATTCCATTAATGTTGGTGTTATCGGTCAACAATTGTTTGTTGGCCATTTGAGCAAAAGTGGGGAATGTTCCAGTATGGGTCAGGTTATCTGCATATAAATCTGCATAGATCCAAACGGCCAACCCATAGTAATCGCCACTTTGAAAACCATCATAAATACCCAAAAGGCCTGCTTCTACACCTGTTCTGGTAGAGAAAGCCGTTTCTGGACTTAATGAAGCTTGTGGTTGTTGGTCAAGCACCTTCGAGCAAGCGGTTAGGAAGAGTGCTCCTGAAATAATCAGTAAATTCTTTATCTTATTCATACTTGACAATTTTTTTGATTTAGAGGGTGACGTTTACACCAAAGCTGAAAGTTCTGGCCTGGGGATAAGTGAGAAAATCTGTACCAGGAGCTGTGTTGGTGATACTGAATGTACTCACCTCGGGATCAAATCCTTTGTACTTGGTCCATGTTTTTAGATTCTCTGCCTGAATAAACAAGCGAGATTTACCAACGGTGTAGGAAAGAACAATATTCTTAAGACGAACAAATGAGCCATCCTCTAACCAACGTGTAGAAACACGGCGATTGTTGTTTGGATCTCCAAAAACTGCACGAGGCATTGTTGTGCTTGGGTTAGTTGGAGTCCAGCGATTCACGGTAGAAGCAGCCTGACCAAACACCGAATTCATTCCTTCTGAAAAAGCACGGGTGTTATTATACACGTCGTTTCCTTGTACAAACTGAATAAACACATTCATTGAAAACTTTTTGTATCTGATATCGTTAGTAAAACCGCCAAACCAATCAGGAACTGCGCTACCTATTATACGCTGATCGTCTGAAGTAATACGGCCATCTTTATTAAGATCCTCAAACTGTACATCTCCAGGGCTGGTAGCAGCGGATTGAGTAGGAGCCGCAGCAATTTGTGCAGCGTTTTGGAAAATTCCTTTTACTACAAAACCGCGGAAAGAACCAAGGTCTTGTCCTTCTTGTACCCAGCTAGCAAATCCTGCAGCAAAGGGAACACCATCAAAGAGTTTAATTACCTTATTGTCTGGGAATGTAACGTTGAAGTTTGTACTCCAGGAGAAGTCTTTCTTACGGATCAGATCACCGTTGACAGAAATTTCAACACCTTTATTTTGAAGCTTACCTACGTTTTCTGTTACAGAAGTAAATCCAGAAGATCCAACTAGTGGTTTAGCCAGCAAAAGGTTGTTGGTGTTTTTTACATAATACTCTGCAATCACGTTGATTTTATTGAACAATTGAAACTCCAAAGCAATATCCGTCTGTTCTGCTTCTTCCCAACCTAGATTGGGATTACCCAATTGTGAAGGAGCAAGACCGGCACCTTGAATGTAGTTGGCGCCTGCTCCTACTAATGGAAGCGAAGCAAAGTCAGCAATGTTTGCATTACCGGCTTTACCATAACTGGCACGAATCTTAAGATCCGTCAGGGCTTTAACATTTGAAAGGAAACTTTCCTCTTTCAATCTCCAAGCTCCAGAAATAGAAGGGAATGTTCCCCAACGACGATTGGCTCCAAAACGAGAAGAACCATCACGACGCAAACTAGCGCTAAACAAGTAACGTCCTTTGTAAGCGTAGTTAACACGTCCTATGTATCCGACCAATCCCCAAGAAGATCCAGAGGAACTTGCCTGCACACGTACTGATCCTGCAGAGATTCTTCTGATTTGATCTCCAGGAAAGTTTTGTGCTTGACCAAGCAATGACTCAAAATCAGATTCCTGATAAGAAGCTACTCCAGTAAAGGCCAGATCGTGCTGGTTCCAGCTTTTTTTATAGGTCAGAATGTTTTCATTGATCCAGTTTAAATCCTGTGAGTATCCTTCGGTTCCATCACCGCGTACACCGGCACCTTGCAAGTGCGTGCTGGGTATGTAATATTGCTCACGAAAATTCAAATAGTCTACGCTGAATTGTGAACGAAAACTAAGATTATTACAAAGTTGATAATCTACTCCAATGTTTGCAAGCACACGATTATTACGAACAGCATTGCTTACTTCAATGGCGTTTGCCAAAGGATTTTCGATTGAAGCATTTGGATCACGTCCGTATGTTCCATTGGGGTTATAAGCAGAGAAATGTGAACCTAATAACATAGCGGTACTCACTACTCCATAAATGTTATTGTCGTTACGCAGACGATTGCTCTCAGAACGGCTCAACGCAATACCACCCGTTAATTTTAATTTATCTGTAATGGTATTATCCAGGTTGATACGGAAATTATAACGCTTGAAGTTAGAGTTGATTACAATTCCATTTTGATCAAACACTCCACCCGAGATAAAGAAACGTGTTTTATCATTTCCGCCTTGAGCGTTAATATCCGTACTCTTTATAGTGGCTTGACGGAAAATTAATTCCTGCCAGTTTGTAGAGGGGTAAGTGCTGGGCGCATTGTTCAAGCCAGCCAGTCCAAGTTGAGAAGGAACTATGGTTGCCCCAAATCTATTACGTACGCCTTCCTGAAGTAATGCAACGTATTGCGGGCCGGTCAATACAGGAATGGTGTTATAAGCATCAGCGATACCATAGTAGCTGTTTACGCTAAGTTTTGTTTTTTTGTTGGTCCCTCTTTTGGTGGTAATCAAAACCACCCCGTTAGCCGCACGGCTTCCGTAAATGGCAACTGCTGCTGCATCTTTCAATACCTCGTAAGATTCTACTTCGTTAGGGTTAATATCTGCAAGGGAGTTCAATGTTTGTCCACCCACGCCTATTTGAGAGTAGCTGCCCATATTCAAAGGAATACCATCAATTACATAGAGGGGTTGAGAACTTGCGTTGATAGATCCGGTTCCACGAATACTTACGTTAAGACTCGCTCCTGGCGTACCTGAACTTTGCGTAACCGTTACACCTGCAACCTGCCCTCTCAAGGCCTGATCTGGTCCTTGAATGGGACGATTCTGTAAGTCCGCGGTCTTTACTTGTGTAACAGATCCTGTAAGATCTCGTTTACGCTGTGTACCGTAACCCACTACAACTACTTCGGATAATGCTTTTTCTCCTGAAACAAGCGCAACATTGATTACTGATTTAACACCAATAGCCACTTCGGTTGAGGAATAATCCACAAAACTGAAAACAAGTGTGGTTGCTCCGGCAGGAACATTGATACTAAACGATCCATCTTTGGAAGTGGAAGTTCCAATATTGGTACCTTTTACAATAACAGAAACTCCACCAAGTGGAGACCCGTCCTTTTCATCTGACACCTCACCTGTCACAACCCTGCCCTGTGCAAACAATTGTGCCGCATTTAAGGTAAAAGCAATCAAGAGTAACAACAATTTTCTCATGCTAGTTAATTTTAGTTTTTTAGCGTAACGGAACCCCCGGAAAAACAGGAGAAATTCCATTAAGCAAATTTGCGCAATTATTAACAAGAAACAAAGTTGAATTTTAGGGCATTCGCTTAGATTCGTGGCTAAAATCAACGGAATTTTTTCCAGCGAAGAAAAACTCTTGTATATTTATGAAAATCAAACACTTATACATGAAAAATGTAGCACTGGCCGGATTTTTGCTATTATCGGTTTCTCTTCAGGGGGTAATGGCTCAAGACGCCAGCAATCAGCTTTTACCTCAGGATCCCGGGGTAAGGAAAGGAAAATTAGAAAATGGACTAACCTATTACATTCGTTCTAATAAAAAGCCAGAAAAAAAAGTGGAACTCCGTTTGGTAGTCAATGTGGGGTCCATAATGGAGGATAATGATCAACAAGGCTTGGCACATATGGCGGAGCACATGGCTTTCAATGGCACCAAGAATTTTAAGAAAAACGATATTGTATCCTACCTGCAAAGTATTGGAGTTGAGTTTGGCGGAGACTTGAATGCCTATACCGGATTTGATGAAACCGTATACATTCTTCCAATTCCAACAGATCAGCCGGGGAATCTGGACAAAGGTTTTCAAATTTTAGAGGATTGGGCTCATCAGGTTACGTATTTAGATGAGGATATCAATAGTGAACGTGGCATCATATTAGAAGAAAGCCGTCTAGGAAAAAGTGCGGACGAACGCATGTTTAAAAAAGTATACCCCGAGCTTTTCAAGGGATCTAAATATGCCAATCGTTTACCTATTGGAATCGATAGCATCATTAAAAACTTTCCACCTGATGCCATTCGACGTTTTTATCAAGATTGGTATCGCCCGGATTTGATGGCTGTGATAGTGGTGGGAGATATTGATACGGAGGAAGCGTTTAACTATGTTCAAAAACATTTTTCAGGGCTTAGAAATCCTGCCCAATCGCGTGTTCGTGATTATGCAACAGTGCCCGCTTATACTTCTTCTCAAGCAATGGTTGTTTCCGATAAAGAGGCCACCGGATTTGAATTCAGTGTTAATTTTCCTGCCAGATCCATTAAACCCACTGTTACATTGGGAGAATATCGGGCAGACATCATTCGTAATCTGTATGTGTCTTTGCTCAATAACCGATTTCGTGAATTAACACAACAAGCGGACCCACCTTTTGTTTTTGCCGGTGCAGGTTTTCAAAGCTACGCGCGCTTCCACGAGTCCTTCAACATTTCCGGATCAACAGGAACACAGGATGTGCAAAAGGGATTGCAAGCCGCAATGAAAGAAGTGGAAAGAATAAAACGATTTGGTTTCACCACTGTTGAATTAGAACGGGCCAAGAAAAACACCTTGTCTGCCTATGAGCGGCAATGGAACAATAGGAATAAAACAGAATCGGCGGATTATGCGGAGGAGTACATTCGCAACTTTACAGAACAAGAACCCATTCCAGGCATCGATGCAGAATTTACCTATGTAAAAGAAATGCTACCCGGTATTCAATTAGCAGAAATAAACGCGCTGACCGATCTATACCGAAACGAAAAAAATACGTTTGCGTACATCACTGGCTTGGAGCAAGATGAAAAATATAAACTTCCTGCTGTTGCTACTATTAATTCTGTATTGCAGGGAGTAGAAAAGGATGCTTCAATAAAAGCTTACGAGGAAAAAGTGATTGCCAGTAATTTGATTACGGTTACTCCAAAGACGGGCAAGGTTTTACGAACCTCTCGTAATGCACAGTTAGGAACAACCGATCTTACTTTGTCCAATGGAGTCACGGTTACACTGAAATCTACCGAATTCAAAAACGATCAAATTTTATTTTCTACTACAAGATATGGTGGGCTAACGGCCTATCCACTTGAAGACAAATACAGTGCTGAAAATGCAACTGCAGTGGTGAGTAGTATGGGATTTGGTGCGTTTTCTCCCACTGATATGCGTAAGGTACTGGCTGGGAAAAGCATAGCGGTGAACCCGGTAATTGGTCCTTACTCAGCAGGGTTTAGTGGCAGCAGTAGTAAAAAAGATCTGGAAACCTTTTTCCAACTTTTTCGATTATCGATAACCGAACCCAGACAGGATAGTGCGTTATTTAGTTCTTTCATACAACGCAGCAAATCGCAGGTGGCCATGTTGAGTGCCAACCCGCAAGTTGCATTCATCGACACACTCTATCAAGTGCTTTTTGAGAACAATCCATTAGCACCAACAGCTGTTCCCCGTGCAGCTAATTTTGATAAAATTAATCTGGGCCGTGCCGTTGCCATTTATAAAGAACAGTTAGGAGACGCTGCGGGAATGCATATTACTATGGTTGGAAGTTTTAATGAGGATACGGTAGTTGCATTGCTAGAAAAATATGTAGCCAGTTTGCCTGCATCAAAATCTCGAAACTACTTCGATAATAAAGTACGTCCTTTTAAAGGGCAGAAGGATTTTCAATTTAAAAAAGGAAAGGAAGATAAGAGTTTGATTCTGGGTGTTTTTCATGGAGAAGTTCCTTACAATGCCACCACTGAACTTCAGTTAGAGGGGCTAAGTGAAGTGATGAATATATCCATCATTGAGGAAATGCGAGAAAAGATACAAGGGATTTATGGAGGCGGCACTCAGGTGCAGATCGCAAAAATTCCTATGGGGAACTTTCGCTTCATCCTGCAACTACCCTGTGGCCCTACAAAGGCAGACACGCTGGTAAAAACATTCCATAGTCAACTTCAAAACTTGGCAACTAATGGAGCGGATACCAGTTACATTGCTAAAGTAAAAAAAGCTTGGATTGAAAAATATCGTGTAGACAGTAAGAAAAACGAATATTGGTTGTCGGCCTTGCAAAAAGTAAAACTGGGAGAACGTAATGCCGATCAGTTATTGAATGCAGAAAAATATTATAATGCATTTAGTGCTGCAGATGTAAAGAAAGCGGCCCAAATATTATTGACTGCAAAAAGTAGAATGATTGCAGTACAAATGCCGGCCGAAGTGAAAACAGAAACAAAACCTGAGCCCAAAGGCTTCTAAATAATAGGGTGATCAAATTGATCAACACCTATTAATTATGTAATCTTGTAGCTTATGCAATCTGCTATGCCACTAACACCTGCATTACGTCAACAGTTTTTGTTACGGCCGGATATTACCTATTTGAATTTTGGTTCATTTGGCGCTTGCCCACGTCCTGTTTTTGAACAATATCAGCAATTTCAATTAGCA
>VGGU01000038.1 GCA_016868475.1 Bacteroidota bacterium | reverse complement strand
TGCATCTGCAAACGGAAGACGTGCAGTACTGGATCCTTCTGGCGTAAATGCAGTACAAAGCAACAAGGATATCTTAATCAAACATTGGTTGGTTCAACCATCTGTAGTGCCCAATGGTCCAAGAAGTATGTTCAATGAAAGATGGAAATACTTAGGACCACGTTAATAGGCAGATAACTTATTTTAAAAGAGGGTCCAATATGGACCCTCTTTTTTTATCTTTGAAAAAAACAATATGAGCAACCCTGAGTCTATGCCCAACCAACTGAATATTGAAATTTCAGAAGAGATTGCCGAAGGACAATATGCTAACCTGGCCATAATAACACATTCTCATGCAGAATTTGTAGTTGACTTTGTAAACGTGATGCCAGGTACACCAAAAAGCCGTGTTAAGTCTAGAATTATCCTCACTCCTCAGCATGCCAAACGATTAATGCATGCAATTACTGAGAACATTCAGAAATACGAATCGATCAATGGCCCCATTAAAGATCTGGAAGAGGTGCAACTGCCTTTAAATTTTGGCGGCCCTACTGCTCAGGCCTAATTATGTTCACATGTACCCTTCATCTGCAAAACTGTAATAACCCTGATCGCTTACAATAATATGGTCCAGCATGGTGATGTCCAGCAAAAGTGCGGCTTCCTTTAATTTTTGAGTGAGTAGTTCGTCGGCCCGACTTGGCCTTAGGTTTCCTGAAGGATGGTTGTGGCAAACTATGATGCTTACCGCATTTTGCTGAAGTGCCTTTTTTAATATTATTCTTGGATCAGCTACTGTTCCGGTTATACCTCCCTCGCTAACAATTTCAAAATGATTGATGCGGTTTGCTCTATTCAGAAAAAGTACCGCAAAAACTTCATGTCTCAGGTCCTGCAGCCGAACTTGTAAATAGCGAGCAATATCAGCACTGCTGGTAACCAATTTTTTATCGAGTGGAAGGGAGGCATGCCTTCTTCTTCCCAGCTCCAGCGCAGCACTGATTAACGCTGCTTTTGCGTTACCGATCCCTTTTAATCCGGCTATTTCCTGTGGAGTTAAACGGCCGAGTTCATGCAAATTTTGTTTAGCCAATTCTAATAGTTCCATCCCCAGGGCCACGGCACTTTTTTCTCTTATCCCTGATTGTAATAATATTCCAATCAGCTCTGAAGTGCTGAGTTGCTCCGCACCCAGTCTGATTAATTTTTCTCGGGGACGATCCTCAGTTGACCAATCTCTGATTGCTTTTTTAAGTGGCATTGCTCAAGTATAAGGGGTAAGGGTAGTAGTGACAAGACTGTGAAAAGGTTTTTTTGATTAGCAGAAAATATATCTTACCTGATTGATATCTTCGTGCCATATCCACACGATAACTCTGCTATGCAACACGCAAAAATATTTTCCGGAACCGGCTCTCAGCAGCTGGCGGAACAAATCTGTAAGCAATTTGGAGCGCAGATGGGTAAAGTCAACATCCAACGATTTAGTGATGGGGAAATTTGCCCGGTCTACCTAGAAAGCGTCAGGGGTGATTATGTATTTATAGTACAAAGCACCAGCGCTCCTACGGATAATATCATGGAACTTTTACTTATGATAGATGCCGCAAAAAGGGCTTCTGCATACAAGGTTATTGCGGTATTGCCTTATTATGGGTATGCCCGCCAGGACCGCAAGGATAAACCCCGTGTTGCCATTGGGAGTAAGTTGATTGCCAATATGTTAGTTGCAGCAGGCGCAGACCGTGTTATTACCATGGATTTGCATGCTCCGCAGATTCAGGGCTATTTTGACATTCCGGTGGATCACTTGGACAGCCACGCAGTTTTCATCCCATATATCGAAAAACTGAAGCTAGAAAACCTTACCTTTGCGGCCCCTGACGTGGGATCAGCCAACAGAATCAGGCAGATTGCCAGTTATTTCAATGCCGAAATGGTTATTTGTGACAAGCATCGCAAAAGAGCCAACGAAATAGCCAGCATGGTGGTGATAGGAGATGTGGCTGGCAAAGATGTTATTATCATTGATGACATCTGCGACACCGGCGGAACCCTTGCAAAAAGTGCGGGGTTATTGAAAGAAAAGGGAGCTCGTTCAGTTCGCGCGTTGATCACCCACCCGGTGCTTAGCGGAAAGGCTTACGAGAATATTGAAAACAGTGTGCTGGAAGAACTGGTAGTGTGCGACACCATACCGGTAAAACAGCAGGGGAGTAAGATCAAAGTGCTAAGTGTAGCTGACTTGTTTGCTGTAGCTATACGTAACGCCTTTGAAAATAAGAGTATAACCAGTCTCTTTGTTTATTCTCAACTGAAAGGAAATTGAACCAATAAAACAAAATAGACATGAACACGATTACTATCGAAGGACAACTGAGGACCGCATTTGGCAAAGGAGCCACCCGCCAACTACGCTCTCAGGAAATGGTGCCCGGTGTAATTTATGGGGGTGCGCAGGAGATCAATTTTGCTGCTCCTGCCGCGGCTTTCAAAAAACTGGTGTACACGCCAAGCTTTCAAATTTGCGAAGTGAAACTGGACGATAAAACGTATCGTACCATTCTTAAGGATTTGCAATTTGATAAAGTAAATGACCAACTGATCCACGTAGACTTGCTGGAATTAGTAGAAGACAAAAAAGTAATTGCAGACATTCCGCTTAAATTCGTTGGCGCTTCTAAAGGAGTTAAAGATGGTGGTAAGTTAATTACCAAAATGAAATCTTTAAAAGTTAAAACTTATCCTAAGCATCTACGTGAACAAATTGAGGTGAGCGTTGACGATTTGGACTTAAATGGAAATATCCGGGTTGAGGACGTTAATATTCCTGAGTTTGAAATCCTAAACTCTCCTCGAATTCCCATTGCCTCTGTAGTGCTTACTCGCCAGTTGAAACAAGAAGAGGCGGCCACACCAGCTGCTGCTGCTCCCGCTGCTCCCGCTGCTCCTGCTGCAAAAAAGTAATCTCTGCTGATAATTTAATTGTAAAACCCGCATCTCCCGATGTGGGTTTTTTGTTTGGGAAGGCCGATCTTTGGCCCTAACTGACTATGAAATATCTTATTGTTGGTTTAGGTAATGTTGGAGATCAATATGCGCATACCCGTCATAATATTGGGTTTGATGTGGTGGCCGCTTTTTTGCACAAACACAAAGCGCAACTAACTGTGGGTCGATTAGCCTACCATGCGGAGATCAAGTGGAAAGGCAAGGTATTTGTTTGTATTTGTCCGACCACATTCATGAATTTGAGCGGCAAGGCGGTAAAATACTGGATGGAAAAAGAAAAGATCGAACGCTCCAATTTGTTGGTAATAGTAGATGACCTGGCTACTCCTTGGGACAAAATCCGAATCAAACCAGGTGGAAGTGATGCCGGACATAATGGCCTCAAGAGCATACAAGAATCTATTGGCAGTACGGATTATCCCAAATTACGTTTTGGAATTGGAAGCGAATTTACCAAAGGAAAACAAGCTGACTTTGTTTTAAGTAAGTGGAAAAAGGAAGAGGAGCCAATGGTGGAAAAAAAGATTGCCGCAGCAGCAGCGGCTATTGAGGTTTTTGCCGGTCAGGGAATTGCCATAGCCATGAACCAATACAATAACCTGAGCTTTGCCTAATCAACTGCTATAGTTAGTATGAAAATAATTTGCATAGGTAGAAATTACGTGGCTCACGCCAAAGAGCTAGGGAATGAAGTGCCAGTAGAGCCGGTTATTTTTTTAAAACCATCTACCGCTTTACTTCCACTACCCGGACCATTTGTGATTCCTTCTTTTTCCAGTGATCTGCATTATGAGTGTGAAATTGTTTTGCGTATTGCTAACAACGTTTGCTGTATTAATCAGCAAGCGGCAACTACTGCTTACGATGCCTTGACCGTGGGGATAGATTTTACCGCAAGGGACATCCAACAAAAACTAAAAGACAAGGGGCTTCCATGGGAGAAAGCAAAGGCATTTGACGGATCTGCAGTAATTGGAGAATGGCGTCCGGCAGATCAATACAAGAACAAAAAGGATATTCACTTTTGTTTGTATAAAAACAAAGAGTTGGTGCAACAAGGGCATACTGCTGCCATGATCAATTCCTTTGAAGCTATCATTGCTCATGTATCACATTACTTTACTTTGGAGCCAGGAGATTTGATTTTTACAGGCACTCCGGCTGGAGTTGGACCAGTAGAGCCAGGAGACCAATTAGAAGGATTTTTAGAGAATGACTCTTTATTTGACATACTAATCAATTAGTCTAACCAAGAAAATGCAAGACCTCTCCTTACTTCGCCGTGCATTTGCCTTGATGTGTCAGGTACGTGCCATGGCGTCTATTTACGAGGCCAACCGATCGATTTGTACTTATGTTCATTCTACCTCTCGCGGACATGAAGCTATTCAGTTAGCAACAGCCTTTCAGTTGCAAGCACACGATTTTGTAAGTCCGTACTATCGGGATGAGAGTATGTTACTAGGCCTTGGTTTTTCGCCCTATGAATTAATGCTTCAACTGCTTGCCAAAGGAGAGGATCCTTTTTCAGGAGGACGAGAGTATTATAGTCATCCCAGCTACAATGGGAAAGGAAAGCCCGTAATCATTCATCAGTCTAGTGCAACAGGTATGCAAGCCATTCCCACAACGGGGATTGCTCATGGGATTCATTATTGGGAAAAGTGGAAACGGATTCAACTAGAGAAAGGTCTTGAGACTAATAACACCCTTCCTCCATTTATGCAGACTAACGCTGCGCCTGTAGTGATTTGCTCATTAGGCGACGCCAGTATTACCGAGGGTGAAGTGAGTGAGGCCATGCAAGTGGCCGTGATAAATAAATTACCAATTATTTTTTTGGTGCAGGACAATAACTGGGGCATTAGCGTAACTGCAAATGAGGCCAGAGCTATGAACGCATTTGAGTTTGCAGCTGGCTTTAAAGGAATGAATCGAATTCAGGTAGACGGGAGCGACTTTGAAGCTTCTTACACAGTTTTGGAAGAAGTTATAAGCCAGGTAAGAAAAAACAGACAGCCTTATTTGATCCACGCGCAAGTTCCTTTACTAGGACACCATACCAGTGGAGTACGTAAAGAGTTTTATAGATCTGATGAAGACTGGCAAAAGCATCTAGCTCATGACCCCTTCCTCAAGCTTAGAAAAAAATTAGCTGTTTTATTGGGTGCTGAACAAGAATTACAGGCCATGGAGCAGGAGGCAATTGCCTTTATTGAAAAAGAGTTTGAACGTGCAAAAGCCGCTCCAGAACCAGACCCAGTTACAGTCTCCGATCACGTGTTTGCCCCAACTTCGGTGGTAGAGGAGAAAGGAAAGCGAGATGCTGGCAAGGGACAAAAAATCCCCATGGTGGACGCGGCATTATTTGCTATTAGAGAAATCATGGAGGAGCATCCTGAAGCCATATTGTACGGGCAGGATGTTGGAAGATGCTTGGGGGGAGTATTCAGGGAAGCAGCTACATTGGCTGAGCAATTTGGAGATCATCGGGTATTTAATACAGCCATACAAGAAGCTTATATCGTGGGTTCAACTGCGGGGACGACATCTGCAGGATTACGCCCCATAGTAGAGGTACAATTTGCCGATTACATTTATCCGGGGTTCAATCAATTAGTAACCGAACTTTCTAAGAGTTGCTATTTGACCATGGGTAAATTTCCCATTCCCATGATCTTACGCGTTCCCACTGGAGCCTATGGGGGAGGAGGGCCCTATCATAGCGGCTCGGTTGAATCCACGCTACTCACCGTGAAAGGAATAAAAATTGTATATCCTTCCAATGCGGCTGACATGAAGGGGTTGATGAAATCAGCATTTCTGGATCCCAATCCGGTGGTGATGCTGGAACATAAAGGGCTTTATTGGAGCAAGGTTCCAGGAACAGAATTTGCAAAAACGCCAGAGCCGGATTCGGATTACTGTATTCCTCTTGGAAAAGCTTTGATTGTTTTGGAATCAGAAATGGTTCAACAGAAACTAGGGTCTACATTGGTCATTATTACCTATGGCATGGGCGTGCATTGGGCATTGGCTGCAGCCAAGCAATTCCCCGGCCAGATTGAAATTGTTGACCTGCGCACCTTGTATCCATTAGATGAAGAACTGATCTATACTCGTGTAAAGCGACATGGAAAAGTGTTGGTATTGACGGAGGAGCAGCAGCTTAATTCCTTTGCAGAAGCATTGGCCGGAAGAATTGCCACTCATTGTTTTCAATCACTGGACGCTCCGGTGCAAGTAATGGGGGCATTGAATTTACCGGCAATTCCCATGAATAGTAAACTGGAACAAGCCATGTTGCCTAATCCGGAAAAAGTAGCAGAAAGGCTAAGTCAAATGCTGAATAGTTAATCAACTATTCTTTGCTGCTGTTTGAATCTGCAATTCTTTTAATTGAATGTCATCTATGGTGGCGGGTGCATCTAACATCACGTCTCTGCCTGCATTGTTCTTTGGGAAAGCAATAAAGTCACGTATACTTTCGCTACCACCTAATAATGCGCATAGTCGGTCAAAGCCAAATGCAATTCCACCATGGGGCGGAGCACCATACTCAAAAGCACCTAATAAAAACCCAAACTTGTGTTGTTGTTCCTCAGGGCTCAATCCCAATGCTTCAAACATTTTTTCTTGTAGTTCTCTTTGGAATATGCGGATAGATCCACCACCAATTTCATTCCCATTCAGCACCATATCGTAGGCATTTGCCTTAATAGAAGCATAAGGATGCTGCAGATAGTTGGCCGCATCTTTAATAGCTGGGTTATTCTCGATCATGGTCTGGATCTGAGCTGGTTTGGGTGCAGTGAAAGGATGGTGGCGAGCCACCCAACGATTTCCTTCTTCATCATATTCAAAAAGCGGAAAGTCCAGCACCCAGAGTAATTTAAATTCATCGGGCTTGCGTAGTCCCAACCGTTGGCCCATTTCCAGACGAAGTTCACTGATTGCTTTTCGGGTTCTTTCTTCTGCTCCTGCTACAATCAATAGCAGATCTCCTGGGTTTGCACCCGCTGCTAAGGCTATGGCTTTTCTTTTTTCTTCGCTATAAAACTTATCGATACTGCTTTTGCAAGTGCCATCTGCATTGTATCGAATAGTCACTAACCCTTTCATCCCAATTTGAGGACGCTTTACCCATTCTGTAAGTTCATCAGTTTGCTTACGAGTTAACTCGGCAGCGCCGGGAATGGCAATGGCTAGCACTGTTTCAGCTTCATCAAATACACCAAAGGAAGCGCCCTCAATTAAACTACGCTGATCGGCGTAATTCAAAAATACAGCAGCTGGTTTTTTTAAATTCAGGATGGGGATGTCAAACCGGATATCAGGTTTATCATTGCCATATTTCCACATGGCTTCTTCCCAGGTCATACGTTCAACGGGAGCAGTGTACGCAATCCCCTTTACTTCCTGGAAAATGTGTTTGATCAACCCTTCAAACATATTCAGGATGTCCTCTTGTTCTACAAAGGACATTTCACAATCTATTTGCGTGAACTCCGGTTGTCGGTCCGCACGAAGGTCCTCGTCCCTAAAACATTTCACTATTTGATAATAACGGTCATATCCACTCACCATCAATAATTGCTTGAAAGTTTGTGGAGATTGAGGGAGCGCATAAAACTGCCCTGGATTCATGCGGGAGGGTACCACAAAATCACGCGCACCTTCCGGAGTAGATTTAATCAGGAATGGTGTTTCAATATCCAAAAAGTGCTGCTGATGTAAATAATTGCGAGCGGCTCTGTTCACTGCGTAACGAAGCTCCAAGTTCTGCCTTACTGAATTTCTTCTAAGATCTAAAAAGCGATATTTCATTCGAAGATCATCTCCGCCATCTGTGTCATCTTGAATAGTGAAGGGAGGCACAGCAGCGCGATTTAAAATAGCGTATTGATGTACATCAATTTCAATATCTCCAGTGGAAAGTTGTGCGTTCTTATTGCTGCGCTCAATTACCGTTCCGGTAATCTGCAATACAAATTCTCGTCCAAGCGGTGTATGGTCAAGTTGTGCATTAATCGATTCTCCAAAAAGAAGTTGTGTAACGCCATAGCGATCTCGCAAGTCTACAAAAGTAATGGCACCATATTTTCTAATGGTTTGAACCCAGCCAGCCAGCTGCACTTGCTTTCCTTTGTCTGACAATCTTAATTCTCCGCAGGTATGAGATCTATACATATTCTTTTCTCAGTTAGGGGTTCAAGAAGTAGTGATTTGATTTAGTTTAGTTTCTTTGGGATATTGAAATAAATAATAACGAAGCAAAATCACAGACCCAATCACAAAAGGGATCATGGAGAGTTGCTTACCGGTTAACCATTCAAAAAAAATGGTTTGATCTTGATTGATAAATTCCATGATCATCCAGGTGGAGTTAGCGCAGATCCAAAAAGTTACGGCCAGGTTATGAGCTAATTCGGAGTGAATTTGACGCGTACGCCAAGAAATAAACAGGGCTACCAGCAGGGTGGGCACTATCATGGTCATTCCCATAACTTTCCATCCCATACACCAGCTCATGTCTTTAATGATCCAAAATACAATATGGAGATTTTCCATACGTCTGAAACGCGCCGGAATAGAGTAGTTGAATTCTGGAGAATTTTGCATTGGTGATTTTGGTGCGGAAAGGTAAGAAAAACAACCCTTTTTATTGAAAACGAGTCCAGTTAGCTTCCGGATCAATAACACTACCCCGTAACATATTTTCTACTAACTGAAAAGCAAAGTAGGGGGCCAGCGAACAACCCTTTGTGCCCATTCCATTAAGCAAGCCCCATTTTTTTTCTGGTGAGTCAAAACCCACCAATGGCCTTCTCTCCATAGTGCCCATCCGAATGGCGGCGCGTTGCTCAATTACTTCAAAGGGGATGGCTAACCAATTTTCCAAAGCCTTTATGGTTTGCTCTTTAAACAAGGAACTGGGGTGTGCATGTTCAAATGCCCACTCATAGCTAGAGCCTACCCACCAATAATCAGCTTCGGCAAGTGGTAGCAAAGTCAATTTGTTTTTATAAATAAAAGGAGAGGGGAGCCCTTTTATTTTTAAGACTAAGGCCTCTCCCTTTGTAGGTGCTAAGGGAATATTTGCCCAGGCATTTCGTTCTTGAATACTTGCGCCATCGCAAAATATTATTCGCTTACAATTAATATGCTGGTAGTTAAATCCAGTAGCTGTTTCAACTAATTGGTTGGGGTCAAAAACGTATTCACCAAGTTTTCCAGCTTTCCGTAAACGGGCTCTCCAATTAGATAAGATCAGTGGCAGATTAACCACATAGGCAGGTTTGATTAATCCCAATTCTTTACAATTATGAAACAAATCAAGTTGAACGGGATGATCAACAGGAATTTCTAAATAGTGTGGGTTTTCATTGACCCTTCTTGAAAACAAGGCTGCTGCCTCAGAGTTTGTAAAGCATTCTATTATGGTTTTTGCATCTATTACCTCAGTGTCCAAGCAGGCGCCCAATTGTTGATAAGCTGTCAAACAGAAGGGAAGTAATTGATCTGCCATCCAGGTTTTAACTTTATTTCTTCCCGTAACCGGATTGATCAATCCTCCCGCTTGCCGAGATGCAGATTGCGGATTCTCTTGGTCGATTACAAAATGATCAATCTCATTTTTTTCCAGATAATAACTAAGCCAGGTGCCGCTTATGCCTTGTCCAATTACTAACACCTCTGTGTTCATGGTAGTTTTTGCTGTTCAATGGTTAGTGTGGAGTAGGACGAACGTAAAAATGAAGGCGTCTGATCGGGGCTGCTGATAACAGCAGGCGGAATGTAAAACCGTCCCACAAATGTGGCAATTAGTTGGTAGGATAACTTTAGCGTTGAGTCACTTGCAACCCAGCATTCCATATGTAATTCCTGTTGATTTAATTGAAGCACTTTTCCAGTTCCTGCATGGGTTCCCAATGACCTTACCATATTGGGCAGTGTACCCGCTGGCCATTGTTCAATCAAAACAACTTTATTGCTTTTGCTTTTTGTCAATTCAATTTCAACCAAAAGGGTATCGCCTGTTGTTACAAGGGCATTTTCGATCAGTAATTCCTTTTGAACGCTGCCATTTTGGGTAGAAATCTTCGAAGTTTTTTTTATTAATTGTGGCCAGTCCGGATTACTGACAGGGGTAGTTGCTTCCTCGGAATAGTTCCATGGTTCAATCTGTAACATACCACTTGTAAAAGTAGTTGATGTGTCCGTTTTTATGCGTAGCTCCCAAGCTGTTGGTTTGCTAAATTCAAAGGGAATATGAATGGGAAATTCAATCCATTCTTTTCTACTTGGCTCTACTAAGAAATATTGATTGCCTTGATGATTATAGAACCAGCCATCTACGGATTGTTGTTGAATTGTATCGAGCAACTGAAAATGAACTGTACCTGTCCAGTCTTTTTTTGAATTGTTGAAAAGTTGGAATCCACACAAAGGCTGATCTCCCTGCCTTACAAAGGGTGGAATATTGATTTGGTTGATTCCGGCAAACTTTTGTTGGGCCAGCACAACTCCGGGCAATAAAAGCATGAAACTGAACAATAATTTCATAGGCTTCCCATCGATAAAAAAACCCCTCGCGGGGTTTGATTTATTTTTTTAAGATACTTGCCATTTTAATTCCAATATCTGCCGGGCTACTCACCACGTGTATGCCACATTCGCTCATGATTTGCATTTTTGCAGCAGCGGTATCCTCTGCTCCTCCCACAATGGCACCGGCATGACCCATTCTTCTGCCTGGAGGTGCGGTTTGTCCAGCTATGAATCCAACCACTGGTTTAGTATTTCCGTTTGCTTTGATCCAGCGAGCAGCTTCTGCCTCCATCCCCCCGCCAATCTCCCCAATCATAACAATTGCTTCAGTTTCCGGGTCGTTCATGAAAAGCTCTACAGCTTCTTTAATAGTGGTACCAATGATTGGGTCTCCTCCTATTCCTACTGCAGTGGAAATACCTAGCCCTGCTTTTGCAACCTGATCTGCAGCTTCGTAAGTAAGTGTTCCAGACTTGGAAACTATTCCAATGCGTCCCTTAACAAAAACAAAACCAGGCATAATGCCCACTTTGCATTCTTCTGCAGTTATTACTCCAGGACAATTGGGCCCAATTAATCTTGTGTTTTTCCCTTGTAGATAGCTTTTTACATTAACCATATCTTGAACAGGAATGCCTTCCGTGATGCAAACAACTAATTCAATACCTGCTTCAGCGGCCTCCATAATTGCATCTGCGGCAAATGCCGGAGGCACAAAAATGATACTGACATTGGCTCCCGTTTGTTTGACTCCATCAGCCACTGAATTGAATACCGGACGATCCAAATGTTGCGATCCGCCTTTTCCCGGAGTTACACCACCCACAACCTGGCTTCCGTATTCAATCATTTGCGAGGCATGAAAGCTGCCTTCTGTTCCTGTAAAACCTTGTACCAGGATTTTGGAATTTTTATTAATCAAAATACTCATAATAGAGGGCTAAAAGTTGCCGCAAAGGTAGGGAAATGCGCTCAGGGCTGAATCATTTGGTCAAGGTCTCTGTCATTGGGAATTTTACCAGTTTCTTCCAGCATTCGCATGTCTTTGGCGTCTTTCAAAAACTCGGATGCAAAAATAAAATCGTTCAATTGTTGGTTTTTACTGAATATGATCTCTTTTCGCGTGCCTTCCCAATCTTTTTTACCCTGGTGCATGAATAAAATATAGTCTCCAATTTCCATCACACTATTCATGTCGTGAGTATTTATTACTGTAGTGATTTGATGTTCCAGCGTCAAATCTCGAATCAACTTATCAATCACTAAGGAAGTTTGCGGATCCAGTCCAGAGTTGGGTTCGTCACAAAAAAGATATTTAGGATTCAGCACAATGGCCCGGGCAAGTGCAACTCTTTTTTTCATACCTCCACTGAGTTCGGCAGGATATTTTTTATTAATGCCAGACAAATTAACCCGATCTAATACCGTGTTTACTCTTTTTAATTTTTCTCCCGTACTGTCTTTGGTAAACATATTCAGAGGGAACATGATGTTTTCTTCTACAGTCAGTGAATCAAACAAAGCAGATCCCTGAAACAACATCCCTATTTCTTTACGGATCAAAGTTTTTGATTTATGGTCCATAGCGGTAAAGCTATTGCCGTTGTAATAAATTGATCCCTGGTCCGGAGTCAGTAACCCAACCATGCATTTCATCAACACGGTTTTACCACTGCCGCTGGCACCAATAATCAGGCTACATTGCCCGGCTCGCATCTGAGCGCTGATGCCCTCGATAACTACTTTGTCGCCAAACTTTTTTTGTATATTCTCTACGTTGATCATATTGGTTAAAGTAAAAGGGCCGAAAGCGCATAGTCGGCAAACAGAATTAGCACGCAGCTAATGACTACGGCTTTAGTACTGGCTTTTCCAATTTCTAACGCACCGCCACGCACATGATAGCCAAAATATGCCGGTATGCTAGACAGGATAAATGCATAAACGTAAGATTTGATCAGTGCAAAAAACACATTGTAAGGGATAAAGTTTGACATCAATCCCTTGTCGAATAAATTGGGCGAAATAATTCCTGAAGCAGCCCCTGCTAAACGCCCACCCCAAATACCTAATGCCATTGCAATGATAACCAGTAGCGGGATCATCAATAGCGCTGCAATGATCTTGGGTAGAATCAAATAGGTCTTGGTATTGATTCCCATTATTTCCAAGGCGTCTATCTGTTCACTGATCCGCATATTGCCTAGTTCGCTGGCAATTCTGCTTCCGATTACTCCTGCCAGCACTACACAAACCAGCGTGGGTGCAAATTCCAGGATCACGGTGTCTCTAACAATTTCTGCAACAGTAGAAATGGGTACAAGCGGACTTACCAGTTGATAGGTTGTTTGTATGGTGGATACCGCTCCAATAAAAACAGAAATGATAGCCACGATACCCAGAGAGCCAAATCCTATTTCTGTGCACTGTCGAATAAGTTCTTTTCCATACATCTGCCGGTTCTCTAACTTTTTAAACATGCCTTTCAGCGTGAGTAAAAAACGACCGATGTCTGAAAGAAAAGTCATACTGTTGCTCTTTTATTTTTTAAACCGCTTCCACCAGCGAGATTTCTTGACAATTTCCTCGCTGTTATTGGACTTGCATTTCAACTGTGCATCTACAACAGCTATGGAGGCCATATTTACAATACTTCGAATAGCGCTTCCTAGTTGTAAAACATGCACAGGTTTCTTTAATCCCAACAGAATTGGGCCCACCGCATCGGCAGTACCTAGTTCTTTCATAAGATTATAAGCAATATTGCCTGCGGAAAGGTTTGGGAATATTAAGGTGTTTACATCTTGTTCAGCTAATTCACTAAACGGATAATTTTCCTGCATTAACTCCTTATTCAAGGCCACACTGGCCTGCATTTCTCCATCCACAATCAAGGAAGGCGCTTTTTCTTTAATAATTTTTCGGGCTTTGGCTACCAACTTAGCCTCTGGAGAATTACTGCTTCCAAAATTGGAATAACTCAATAGGGCAATACGGGGAGTAATATTAAATTGACGAATTTCTTTGGCGGCCAATAAAGTTATTTCTGCTAACTCTTCCGCTGTTGGGTGAAAGTTTACGGTGGTGTCCGCTAAAAAGATGGGACCTAATTTAGTCAACATCATGTACATGCCTGCAATTTTACTGACACCCTCCTCCATTCCAATAATTTGGATGGCGGGGCGAATGGTGTCCGGATAGTTTTTTGTTAATCCGGAAATCATTGCATCTGCATCTCCGCATTCAACCATCATACAACCATAATGGTTGCGATCCTTCATGATTTTCTTTGCCTCATAGGCGTTAAATCCCTTACGACCCATTCTTCCTAAGAAAAGTTCGCCGTATTGATTTCGTTTTTCTTCAGTGGCATCACTGCGCGGATTAAAAATGGGCAGGCTTTCCAGATCCACTGCATTCTCTTCTGCGATCTTTTTAATTTTCTCCTCATTTCCCAAAAGAATAGGGAATCCAATACCCTCGTCAAATACTATTTGCGCGGCTTTTAAAACTTTAGGATTGTCCGCTTCGGCAAACACAATGCGTTTAGGATTTTTTCTAGCCTTGCTACCAATTGCGCGCATGACCTGATTATCAAGCCCCAGTCGTTTATTTAATTCCAACCTGTAACGGTCCCAATCCTGGATCGGGGCTTTAGCCACTCCACTTTCCATAGCTGCTTTAGCCACAGCAGGCGCAACACAGGCAAGTAATCGAGGATCCAACGGTTTAGGAATGATATAGTTGGGTCCAATACGAATGTTGGATTCGT
>VGGU01000037.1 GCA_016868475.1 Bacteroidota bacterium | reverse complement strand
GGTTAATAGCTACTAACAAGGCCATGAGCTTTGTGGACGGATTCCAAACAAACTGCAATTGGTCTCTTTCGCGGATCATCAGCAAAACGCCCAGGAATAATGTTGCCTCAGAAAGAAAACTATAGGCCAGTCCCTTGTTAAAAAAAAGATAGGCCCCATAGACCAATATCAACCAGTTAAAAAAATATTCCTTTGCTCTCATGAAAAATGAGCCATTAATTGGTTACGCAAACGAAGTAGTTTAATCAAGGTCCAATTGATTCGACCTTGATGATCCAAGGGATCAATGGTGCTTTGACCCGGACCTTGAGCAATTAGTTCCGGCACTATTCCCCCCAATCGTAAATAAGAAGTATTGATGTATCGCTTGAACTCATCGACCGGCAAATGCAACTTGCCGGTTTTTTTCAATAAGTGATCGGCTGCTTTTTTATTCAAGCTATAACCATAAGCTCCGCTCACTGATGATAGCACAGGCTCTCCTGCCCTATGCAAAGCATCTATGGCAACGCAGGTGCTTTTTTTCAAGGACAAATTACCTAACCAAGCTCCCCAGAAAAATATATCATAAGCACGGGTAAGACTGGCAAAGTTATTTTGTAGTAGCGCAAGCTCTTGTATTTGACTATCGGATTCCAGAATTAAAAAATGTTCTTCCGGATTTTTTTGCGCGCGGATCTCCATCCATATTCTACGGTTGCTCAAGAGTACACCTAATTCTCCCGGTAAAAAGGGATTGCCTTTTCGATTTCTTGCTTTTGCCAGTATATTTTTTGCAAAGGGAACCCGGTCATTTGCAGGATAAACAGCATTGGCTTTTTGGAGAAGTGGTAATTGTGTAAGCAGCTGTTTTACATTGTCAGCTCTTGCTGCTTCATGCGCTGCTGTTATAACGTATCCCCGTATCACTTACTTATTGATCAAATTTAAAAAAGTATTCACGCTTCCTTTCTCAATCTAAAAAGCAAATAAGCCGGATTAAATATAAGACTTGTTGTAGCAAAGGCCAGTAAAGAAGCCCAGACGGCGCCGGGGAGTCCCCATTGAGTAAACAAAAAGCCCGTCAACAATAAGGAAGCCGTACTTTGAAACGTAGACACTATTGCCGGTGTGCGGTTATATTTCAAAGCAGCCAGAAATACCACAGACACATGATCTAAGATTAACAAAAACACATAAAGTGTATATACCCTGAACACCGCAATGCTTTCCGCACTATGATAATGACTCCACCAACTAAAAAGTTCATCTCCCTTCCAACCCAATAATCCAAATGTAAATAAGGAAAGTCCTAACACCCGAGTAAACACCTTCCGGAATTGTTCACGCAAACCCTTCCAATTTTGTTGGGCTTGCATGGCGGAGATAGAAGGGAACAACACCGCAGTAAAATTGGTAAGCCCGGTACGGAACACTTCAAAAAAGCGGAACACCAATAAAAACACGGTTAGCTGTGCTGCACTAAGATAATGTTGCAAGAGTAATATCTGAATATTATAAGTGATTACGGTAGCCAGCATGCTTTGAAAATACCAGAAACTATACTGCAACTGACTACGCAATACCTTCCACTTAAAAAATTTCCAATGAAAAGTAAAGGAGAGTTCTCGGCCCGCTACACGCAATAGTATTAGGATAAAAAAAACATTCACTATAAAACTGGTGGCCAGCAACAAGGATACAGAACCCTTAGCACTCAACAGGTATAAGAGCCCTGCTTCCAATATGGTTCTTCCTATTCTTATCCATTTACTCAGGTAAACTTTGTTGATGGATTGAAAGATGGCTTCTGCAAAAGAAGAAAGTACGTTTTGCACCACTAACCCGGCCAGTAGTATTGCCAACAAAGCCTGATGTTCGGTGCCCACTACCCAACCCATTGAAAATAAAAAATAAATGATGGATGCGGCCAATATCAGTATTAAGAAATAAAAGAAAAAAACAGCATTAAGCAGACTGTTACGTTGTGCAGGTTCTTGAATGAGGCGATGGATCAATCCGGTGTTTAATCCAAAATCAAAAACGGAAACAACCAGGATCAGATTGAGCAACACTCCATAAGTACTATAAGCAGTTTCGCCCAGGCGTTGCACTAATAAGGGTGTAAGCACCAGGATAGAAAGAGCAGTTACCACCTGCGAACCAAAAGTGGATCCCAGGTTAATCAGGTAACGGGAGTGTTTTTGAAGAGCGTGTAGTGCAATCATTCAGGAGTAACGGATTCTTTCTGCTTGAACCCAAATTTACAATTGCAGAACGGCCAACCAATTTTATCGCCGAATTTTTTTAGCTTTTGATTAATTCCGGTTTTGGGCCAATGAAATTCCAAGTTCCGGGGCAATTCATACTGCACAGAAAAACTAAAATTAGAAACAGGCTTATCAGAAATGGAAGGCCCATCATTGCCCCCTCCAATTTTAACCCATTGATAGTTGAGTGATTTACCTACATTGTAGGCAGCGGATAAGAAGAGATTTTTCACACGAACCTGTGCGTGGGCACCGTAGGTAAAACTGGCCCAGTATTTAAAATGAGGGCCATAGCCCAATGCACTTGATAAATTTTGATAGTAATTCATTTCGTTATTGTGCACCCAACGTTCCCCGTGCACACCAATTCGGTTCTGACCATTTATCCAACTAATTCCCAAAAACTGACTATTACCCCCCGGACCTATACCTGCACCCAATAGTTGTCCATGATTGGTGTAGCCCTGCCTAACTTGTGGATGCGTGTACCAACTGCTTACTTTAGGGATACCAAAAGGACTAACGGCGTTAAATGTTAAGCGAGGATCAGGCAACTGCAAATGAGACAGTTCCATACTCACTTCAATATGATTTTGTCCACGCAGCTTCATCCATTTTCTTAAACCAAATACATATCCAACAGGGATAGTATCCTCAGTTAAATTCCAAGGAGTAGGTAAACGATCCGCCCTTCCAAACTCTCCATATATTTCCGCACCATCCTCAGGCATAGCATAACGGAAAAATAGCGAACCCATCTTAGCCCCCTTACCCTTTGGTATGGTCATTGAATAGGGATAAAGAGGAATGGGATCACCTGTTGCATTTTCATAGGTTTCATAACCATAGTAGGCCGCGGCATAGCCAATATGTAAATGCTTTATCCAACGAGGTTTCCAACTAAACACAAAACCTAATAGCTGACGGCGAATATTTTCTTTAGGTATATAGGCTCCTGGCCAGTATTGTTGTTGACGAAGATTCTCCACCGGTTCTACACCAGATGAGTCCAGTTTACCAAATACCGCTTGCATTTCAATGGAGCCAAAAATGGTTTTAACGGGCTTTGCAGTTTTTACATCGGCATGTAAAAATCCGGGTGCATTGTTGGTCATGACCAATGCGTTTCTACGCCCAGGGCCCCACCAAATATTTTCATTAGAGAGCCCCACTGAAAAATGATCAAATAAAATTTTTGCAGAAGACTGACCTAAATAAAATTTCTCAAGCGGTTTTGTTCCAAATTGCTGCGGCCAATCAATAACATTCAACTGATAAAAATAAAGTCGGGTAAAATAGTTTCCGTCCCTAACCTGATCACTAATGCTAGCCTGTTTCAGATTTTCCGCTTTAACATATTCCGGTTGAAAATCTACTAATAACCTGCCCAACTTGAGCTGCACCCCTGCGGTAATTCGTTCTTGCCAACCGGTGGCGGAATAAAAACTTTCGTTATTAATGGTCAGCGGAACCGAATCATTAAAACTTCGAGAGTACCCTATACGTTTGAATGCAATCCAATTTTTTTTTGTGCTCTCCCAGATCTCGGGCATTATTGGACGAATGGTAAAAGAGTAATCAGTAAGATTTTGTTTGGCAGCTGCCGCGCTATCCAGAATTTGAATAGTGCGTAATCCGTCAGCAAGATCATTTTTCTGTAAAAAGCCATTGTACTGTGCCTGTGCAAAGGCGCTAATGAGCAAAAAGCAAATTCCAGAAATAATATGTGCACTTGATTTGATCACCAGAGATATGAAAGTTGTAGGTAGGAGTAAAAATTGTTCCGGAGATTATCACGGGTCCAAGCATAGTTTTTTGATCGCGTAAATTGTAAGTCTCCACTCAACATTAAACGCCCTAAACGATATCTTCCATTGATACCATAGGCCCATTCGTTCCAAAACACATCCCGAAGTGCAAAGAAGTTGGGACCTGCTAATTCTTTAGGGTCATGTTGAATTCTTTGCACAGAAGCTCCCAATCGGGCAAAGCCTTTGAGCCAGGTAAATTTGATGGTTTCTACATTATTTCCCATTCCACTACCAGCTCCCAGGAGCTGACGGTTATTGGTCATCCCCTGCGCCACTCCCCCATGTACATACCAATTACCAGCGTTTCGTAAAATATAATCCACCGACTGGGACATATGCGTGAGTTCTCCTGAAAATTCCAAAAAGCTGTTGCGCCTAAGTGGTAATAATTTTCTTCCCCCAACAATATATGCCGCAGCATGCACTGGATCCAATGCAAAATCCCTCATATTCGATTTGTGATCATTCCAGCCGTATTCAAAATAAAATTCAGTATGTGCTTTGGGAAATACCCAGCGTGCGAACAAACTGATTTGTTGATCTCTTCCAACCGGATCATCGCCCTTGGATTTGAAAATATTGGTCAATACAGGCAGATAACGTTGAATAAACCTTCCACTGAGTGCTTGAAAATCTTTTTTATAAACCTGAAAAGCCCTTGTAGCCCCCAAGTGAAAATTTTTAAAAAAACTGGGCTGATAAGTAACTACAATAGCATTAAAATATCGCCATTGATCAGAAAATGTTCTGGGCTTGAGATGAAAATTTTCCCAAAGCCCTCCTGTTAAAGTAGAATCCTCGTCCAGACGCCCGGCCACCAGTTGTCCTTCAAAGGAACCAATGGGTAAACAAAATGGTTGAGTGGTTGAAAGAGTAAAATGATTAAACCCTGGTGCATGATTAGAGAGTAAAAGACTACTATACTGCCCGGGGCCCCACCATAAATTTTGCGTGGAGAGTCCGGCAGCAAATCCTCCCACATGCAGTAGCGCAGAAGATTGTCCCGGTAAAAATTTTTCCTGAAATCCATTGGTTGGTGCACCATAGGATCCATTATGTTCAAACTGCGCATTCTGCGAGCGAATCCATTGCGGTTGAAATTGCACACTTACCGGACCATATCTGGAATAAATCCCCGCGCTCGCCACCGTTTGCACTCCTTTTGCTGCTAACATAGCTTCATCATTCCAGCCAAATGGATGATGCGTGTTATTCTTAAAAGTGAACTGAGCAGGAAGTAAACGCAACACCCCCTTGTTATTGTCAAAATGTATGGAACGGAATAACCTGCCGCTACTATCCATATCATCAAAAATAGCTTGTACAGTAGCATCTGATTTATAATGAAAAGGACGAACGGCGAATGAAATATTAGGATCCAGCTGACCGAGCAATTGCAGATTACGGAGTGTTGCATCCATATCCATCCAACCTACCGGAGAGGTTTGTGCGGTTGATACAGGGGTTAAAAAAAGTAACCCAACCAGTGGAAGAAACAAATAATTAAAAAATCTTGCGCAAAAATTGCAAAGACGCATGCAGAATAAGTTCGGTTATTGATTCCGCCTTGTTGGAGTCTCTATAAAAGTAAGCACAATAAATAAAACCAAAGCCACTCCAACACTTAATAGCAGTAATTTAAACAATGATTTTTTCTTGTCCACAAGTGGATACACAGGCGAGTCGAGCAATTGCATCACCGGTGTTTGACTTGCAAGGGTAAGCCGAGCAGCCTCCAAATTCTTCACTACTTCTGCATACAGGGTATTACTCAGTAAGCGATCCCGTTGAGACAATTCAGCAGGAACCGTAGCCTGACTAAAGGCTGCATTGGCATTGAGTACTTGTAGATGGGCAGACTGAAATGATTTATTGTTGGCCAGTCTGAGTATGGAGTCTGCCTTGGCTTCGAGTTTGGCTACATTAGCCGCCATATAACCCGTTTTAATGGTTATGTATAATTGCTGTGTTTGTGCAACCACACGCTCAGCAAATAATTTAGAGAATTGCTGATTAGAAGTGGTAACCGTAAAAGCAATGATAGAACCTTTTTTATTTTGTCTTTCGGCTACAATTTGTTTTTTGATCAACCGGTCTGCCATTAATCCTAATACACTATCATAAATAGCAGCATGGGGCTTACTCATTTGCAGTTCCGAAAAAGTCAGGTTATTCAAACCGGAAGGCAGATCAACCTGGTTCATAGATTTGTACAAATCGGCCAGCGTACTAAGATTGGAAGCTGAAGTACTATCTACCCTTGAGAGTAATACTGTGGTCAGGATACGACGAGACTGCAAAATATCCAGGATATTATCACCGCTAAAAAGTGTTGAGCCCCCACTCATTGAAGCAATGTCAATGCCAAAAGAAGAAGCTATTCCGCTAAGGCCAGAAGAAAGCGAGGAGGATTTTTCCTCCAGAACAAAACTAACACGTGCCTCATAGGCAGGCCTTTGAAAAAAATAATATCCAAGAGCAAGAACTAAGGCTATACCTGCTAAAAGAAAAAAAGTACGTATTCGTTGCAGGAGCAGCTTACCAAAATCCTGCATTGCAGTAAACAAACTACCCATTACAATAGTGGAAGAAGTATTGGCAGTCATAAATTATTGTCTGAGTATAATTACCAAAAATCCTAATACCGAAGCCAATCCTGACACAATGCCTACGGCCTCTCCTGTTGAAATTCCTTTACGCTCTGGTTTTAACGGAATGTAGATCTCCGCACCCGGGCTAATTACCGGATTAGATCTAAAAAATAAAAACTTTCTGGCATTGCTTACCTGGCCATTGGCATAAACAGCATATCCTTTTTTGCGATACGCATTAGCCGCATATCCACCAGATTGACGAATCACTGTTCGATAGTTCAATCCAGGATAATAAACAATTTGTTTGGGCACATTAACTGCACCCAAGGTTTGTACGGTTTGTAATTGACGAGGAATACGGAGCACATCCCCTTCTTCCAAATAAATATCGTCTCGTGAACCCGGATTACTCAGCGCTTGATCTAATTGAATACCTACCGGTTTTAAAAAACGCTTTTTGATTTCTGTAAGCAAGGAGTCTTGATCATATTTTTCTTCGAGAATTTCGGCAGACTGCAAAGGTTCTGCATTTGCAGTGCTTTTGTTTTTTTGTGCTATTTGATTTTTGGCCTCTACCAGTAAGGTATCAGAAATAAAATTTTGCGAATAAGTTGTACGCAGCAAGGTAGCCCCCTGCGGATAGGCCATGTCTCGCAAACCACCGGCTCTTTTTATTAAATCAGAAAGTCTTTCCTGTTTTCCGGCCAACACATAAGTGCCCGGATATAACACTTCCCCTTCCAGGTTCACCCGTAATTGTGTTTTATATAAGGGCGAACGACGAACCGATACAATATCAAACGGCTCCAGTGTGCTTTCCACTAATGAAGCCGAATGGTCTTGATCCAGATTAATTGTTTTAATAACCGCATACTTCATCGTATCCGATTGCTGCGTAGTGTTACGCAAACGACGAGAGATCTCTACTTGCGCACGGGATGCTCCTTCGCTAAATCCACCTGCCATTAATACCAGGTCCATGGCGTTCATCTTGTCCAGAAAATTATACTTACCCGGTTTGTTTATCTCTCCGTTGATGGCAACAGTGTAAGTTTCGCGAATAGCTGATTTGGTATAAATATGAACAGAGTCCTCCGATTGCAAAATCAAATCAGTAGCTCCTTTTAATACCTGCTCCACATTAAATGATTGCAAACTGGATTCTCCAATTGTGTTTACCCGACGAATTACCGCATGGGCCAGATAAGCATCCTCTCGAGGTACCGCAATAGTAAGTAACTGATGTAAATTTTTTGTTTCAGCTGCTCCATAAATACCCGGTCTTTCCACTGCACCTGTTACTTGTACCCGGTTGATGAATTTAGCTTGCAGTGAGTCTACCATTAACGTATCTCCGCTGGATAATTTAAAATTACTCCATTGCCCGGGCGTAAGCGAATAAGCTTCCTTTCTGGTTTTACCCAGGCGAATCACAGAGACAAAATCCTTAACTCCCACCGGAGAAATACCGCCTGCATAATCGATCAAGTCTTTTGCCGACTCTGTGGCAGTAGCTTCATATAAAGCAGGTTTATTAAATGCCCCTTTAAGTGCCACACGTGTTTGACAATAACCCACCCGAATTACATCGCCATCCTGAAGTAATAAATTCTTTGACAGATCTCCGCGAAATAAAAAATCATACAGGTCAAAGTTGACCAGCTTTTTTCCGTTTCGTACTAATTCAATACTACGCAAGGAACCAATTGCTGTGGGACCGCCTGATAAATACAAGGCGTTCATCAAGGTAGACAAAGAGGAGATGGTTACGGATCCAGGTCTGTTTACTTCACCTATTAATGTAACGCTGATACTTCTGATTTGCCCCAATGAAACCTGTACGCGAACCGCACCCGAGTGAATGCCCGGATAAATGGCGCTAAGTGATTTTTTGATTTTTGCAGTAGCCAATTCAATGCTTAGCCCACCCACGGTAATAGGACCTAAATTGGGATATCGAATAGTTCCCTCTGGAGAAACCATTAACTTTTTTGTAATATCAGACACCCCAAATACATCCACCACTAATTGATCTCCGGCTCCAATTAAATAATTCTGCGGAGTTGCAATATTTAGATCGGGTTCAAAACTGAGCAACTCTTGTTCAAATAAATCTGCACCAAAAATGGGAAGGGCTCCCGTGCTGTCTTTTTTTGAAACCAGACGCCGAGTTTTATTTTGGTATTGTCTTTTATCATTGTCTTCCACTTCAACCCCCTCACTTATTCTTTTTGCAGATAATTGCTCCAACCGCTTTTTTAATGCAGGCAATTGAGCAGGTGTAAAACCCAATTCACGGGCTTTTAACTCAAAGGCAGAAACAGACAGCCCGTTTTCTTTTCCGGCATCAAAAAGCCGTAACAAATGTTGATCGGAAATAAGAGCCGGATCACCAATTGGTTGGGCCTGTGTAAACCCGGCCATAAAAACCAGCGCCAGGAACAAAAAAAGACGATTATTATACCGCATAATGAGGGTATCAAATATACAAACTAGCTGCTAGACCCCCCGCTTAGGGTTTAGCAGATCCGCTGCTTTTTTTAAAATGGCTTCCCCAATGGTCTGAAATCGCAAATGCATCCGAGGATTGATCACAATTTGTTGATAACCATTTTTTTGTAGCTTATCCGCTATTGAAAAATGTTCGCAACGGGCCTCTACACGCTGATCTGCATTGGGATAAACACCATAAGATAAATCATTGATTTGCTGATACTTATATATAGACAATCCCCCAAAAGCGGAATAAACAAGGACCAGTTTATCTGAGGTCTTTTCCTGTTTCCATGCCCGCTGAATTGCCTTTAATTGCCCCTCGTTTTGCGTTGTGTTTTCTTGCCCAAGTGGTACCAGGGCATAAGTATCGTGGTAGCGCTCTTGCAAACTTGGAGAAACTGAGTAGCCATAGGCCGTGGCCACATCCCATTCCGCTGCCCGTGAAAAAGAGTTCAATACTCCTTCCAAACTGATTCTGTCAACATCAAAATCCATTACTAAAACAAAATCCGGAGCGCTGGTCTGAGTTTTTAAAAAATCAAGGTATTGATTACGCAAAGCCGCGAGTCTGGAAATGCGTTTAGCCGCATAATAAGGATTTACTTTAGCGTCAGGGGTGTTTTCTAATGCAGGTACTACCCCATCGATAATATGTAAGAAAGAACAAGTGGCCGACCAATTTTCTAAAACAGTTCTGGTTTTATCCTGGCTTCCATTTTCTACCACCACAATTATGGTGGATTCAAAATAGGCAGACAGGGCTTCAATGAAATGAATATTCGCAGGTAATTTATTTGCACAATTACGTGCTAACCCACAAACGGCCAATCGCATTTTTTTTAATTGAGCAACAGCATTACCCATGCCCTACTTTCTATTATGATAAAACAACCGATAAATAATCAGGAACACAAAAAATAAAATAGTACCCGTCCATGCAGCTGTGGGATCTTTTAAAAACACCCCTGTTGCAATAGCAATATATGCCACAATAAAAAAGCCCGCTACATAGGGGGTAAGGGCGCTGTATTCCTGGGTATTACTACTGGAAGCCGATGCGTGCTGGCGTTTGCGCAAAATAAAAATGCCAGCAGCAGAAGTGGCCATTCCAATACTGTCTAAAAACATGCTGAAGTTGAGAATGGGATCAATTCCCTTTCCAAAAAAACTAATCAGGATAGTAGTGAGTGCAAATATGGTTAAGCTATTGGAAATGGCACCCGTTTTTTCGTTGCGGTATCCAAATAATTTAGGAAACACTTTATCCTGACTCATGGCCAACATCACCCGAGGATTACTTAATAAAATCACATTTACATAGGCCATCACCGACAGGAACATTAGTCCATCAAATACTTTAGCCCCTGCCTTTCCAAACCAAGCTTCACAGAGTAAGGCCCCAATGGCCGTTGCGTTTTTCATGGGCTCATACCCTATCACTTTTGTATAAGCCAGGTTTATTGATAAATACAGTAGCGTTACAATACCAATCCCAATTAATATTCCCCTTGGAATGCCACTGGGCTTTTGAGCCTCTGCTCCAAAGTTGATGGTTTGCTGATAACCCCCAAATGCAAAAGATACAGGTATCAATGAAATCAAAAACAGAAGCCAGGGACTTTTATCATTTAGGGTATAGGAAGGATCGCCAGTGTTATATCCATGCGGTTCTACCATTACTCCTTTTAATGCACTTGCAATCAAAACAACAACCATCGTTAGCTTGGCGATAGTCAATAAGTTTTGTGTACGGCTACTGGTTCTAAGCCCTGAAAGATTGACCAAGTAAAACGTACCAACCGCAGCAATGGCAACTCCTGTATTAAAAAAAGTACCGCTGGGTTTGCCGTATAATAAATCACTTACATAATCTGCGCCTATCAAGGTAACAATAGCCAGTGATGCCGCATTACTGATTAGGATGATGGTATTTACCGAAAAGCCAATGGCAGGATGGTAGCATTCCGCAAACACTTTGTAGTAGCCCCCCATGGCAGGTAAGCGTTTACCAATCTCCGCATAGGTTAAAGCACCACATAGTGCAATCAACCCACCAGTAATCCATACTCCAAAAAAAATAGTTGCTGTTCCTGAAGTAGCCGCCACAGATGCAGGCACCCGAAAAATTCCCATACCAATTACCAAACTCACTACAATCAAGCTAATATCAAACAAACTCAATTTTTTATTGGCACTCATATTGGGATTTTAGGAACAAACAAGATACGAGTTTAGTTTTTCACAAAGGGTTGATAACTTAGAGTTAATCCAATTTGCTATTCAGCTACTTTTGTTATCGATACGGTTTCCGAAAGGAATCAAAAGGGAAATCCGGTGAAGTGTAAACTAGTCCGGTGCTATCCCCGTAGCTGTAAATCCTGCCGCCAGGCAACGCTGAAGAAAAAGCCACTGTACAATCGGGAAGGCCTTTAGCGAGGATGAGCCAGAAGACCTGCCGCATCAGTACCAATTTTATTCAGCTTTCGGGTGAAAGGCTTGAAAATCGAAAGATGTAAGGGCGTCTTTTAATTTTCTACTTTAACTCCGGAAGCAGTCACACAAAAAATTTGCAACATGCAAAAAATTTTTTTAGTGCTGACTGCTCTGGTAATGAGCAGCACACTGCTGGCACAACAAGACACTAGTTTTTTACAAGAGGTGGTGGTAACCGCCAACAAAGTGGCCAAGAAACAAACGGAGACGGCAAAAGTGGTTTCGGTCATTAATCGAGAAATGCTGCGTCAAAGTGGAGGACGCTCTCTGGGCGAACTCTTGAATCAGGTAGCCGGTGTTACCGTACCGGGGTCTAACAACAACCTCGGAAGTAATCAAACCATTTCTATTCGAGGCGCATCTGCAGGTAATGTATTAGTCTTACTGGATGGCATTCCCGTTAATGATCCATCAGTGATCAGTAACTACTTTGATATTAATTTATTGAGCACCGATCAAATTGAACGCATTGAGATATTAAAAGGCGGTCACTCCACCTTGTACGGATCTGATGCCGTGGCTGGTGTGGTCAATATTATTTCCAGAAAAACACAAACCGGTAAACCCAATGTCAATGCCTCGCTTGCAGGCGGAAGTTTTAATACACTCCGTAGCACTATAGGAATAACAGGTGCTGCTAAAAAAACGGATTATCTCTTGCAACTTTCTTCCATTAACTCAGATGGATTTTCTGCCTCTGCTGACTCCGTTGGTGATAAAGGATTTGACAAAGACAAGTATCAACAAACAACTGCAAGAGCACAGGTGGGCTATAAAACAGGTTTGCATGGTAAACTAACCACCGGCCTTTTATACAGTAGATATAAAACGGACCTGGATGCCGGTGCTTTTAAGGACGAAAAAGACTTTGTTTCCACCAACACCAATCAACAATTCAATTTGGAATGGCAGCATCGGGGAGCAAAAAATAACCTTTCCGTCCAATATCAATATAATCAGGTAGAGAGAAATTATTTAGACGATTCCCTTTTCCGCAGCAGCGCTTTTGTTCGCTTTGCAAAAAGCAATTACATAGGACGTTCTCATTTTGCAGACCTATATGCCAGCACTAAGCTCCAAAACTGGGAGTTACTTGCAGGCGCAGATTTCAGACATCATAGTACCGTGCAAGACTATTTTTCCGTTGGAAGTTGGGGTCCTTTTACTGCCCCTACCTTACGTGCATACATGGCACAACTGAGCGCCTATGGCTCTGCGGTTTACCAAAAAAATAATTTTACCACAGAATTAGGCGGACGTTTCAATTATCACAGTGAATACGGCAATAATGCCACTTTTACCATCAACCCGGCTTACCGAATAAATAATGCCGTACGCATTTTTGGAAATCTCTATACCGCTTATAAGACCCCTACACTGTATCAACTTTTTGATTCCTACGCAGGCAACGACAGTTTGCGCCCGGAGAAAGGTTTTATTCAGGAATTAGGAATTGATCTTTCGCAGGGAAAAAAATTTAGCGCACGTGTAGTTGCCTTTAATCGAAAAAGTAAGGAAACCATCATTTATACGTATAACCCCTTAAGTTGGTCCGGAAAATATTTAAATGTAAGTAGTCAAACCAATTATGGTTTTGAAACAGAATTGCAATGGAATTTACAGCCCCTTAGCATTCGGGTAAACTATGCCTACACCAACGGAAGTACACGTAGTGGTTTTGATGGAACAGGATTAGCCATTGGGAAAGACAGCAGTTATTACAATTTGTATCGCATTCCAAAACATGCCTTAAACTGGCAAGCTAGTTATCAGCTCAAGAATTGGATATTTAATTTGTCCGGAAGAGTGGCTGCTTCAAGAGAGGAATTTATTTATGG
Source organism: Bacteroidota bacterium (assembly GCA_016868475.1). GTDB lineage: Bacteria > Bacteroidota > Bacteroidia > Chitinophagales > Chitinophagaceae > JJ008. The sequence continues at coordinate 942 of VGGU01000037.1, read as the reverse complement.
AGCCTCGCCGATCACCATGCAAGGTTATGCCACTGTTGATCTGTACTCGGAATATCGATTTAAGAAAGTAAAAGGACTACGCGGGTTTATGGACCTTCGTAATCTTACCAATACAAAATATGAAGAGATCCGGGGCTATAACACAAGAGGCTTTAATGTAATGATAGGACTGTTAGTGGGTCGGTAAGCTTTACCTACTTTTGCAGGAAAGTCTGACCTATGAACTTTAACCTCAAAGAATTTTTAACGCTCAGTTTTACGCTTTTTGCGGTAATAGATATTGTAGGTTCGGTACCGATGCTGATCAGCATCAAAAAGAAATTAGGCAGCATCCATCCTCTGCGGGTTACGCTAATCTCCGGAGGATTGATGGTGCTTTTTTTCTTTATGGGTAAGCCACTCTTAAATATATTAGGTGTGGATATACGCTCCTTTGCTGTGGCCGGGTCCATAGTGATTTTTATTCTGGGGTTGGAGATGGTATTAGGTATTGAATTTTTTAAGTCAGATAATACCGACGCCACTTCTACTGTGGTGCCCATTGCATTTCCGTTGATTGCAGGGAGTGGAACGCTCACCACCATCATGTCGCTCAAGGCCACATTTGAAAGAAGTGACCGGAATGAATACATGATCCTATTGGCAATTGTGTTAAACCTGCTGGTAATATTTTTTGTACTCCGTTCCCTCAATTGGATAGAACGCTTACTGGGTAAAGCCGGTTTGATGGCAGTGCGTAAGTTTTTTGGTGTAATTTTGCTGGCTATCGCCGTGAAGGTCTTTGCAGGAAATGCTGCCGGTCTTCTCCGATAAACCGGCCTCGTAGTACAATGGATAGTATAAGAGTTTCCGAAGCTCCAGATACAGGTTCGATTCCTGTCGAGGCTACTAATAAATTTTAATTACTATGAAAGGTATTGTTCTTATTAGTTCTTTCCTGCT
>VGGU01000036.1 GCA_016868475.1 Bacteroidota bacterium | reverse complement strand
TGTAAGATTAGTTAATAATCCAAGATGCCTCTCTAAGGCCGGAGGGTAGAAGATTTATTTTTAATTGTACTTTTCGGCGAGCGGACAATGTCTGTTCAATTTTTCCTTTAAGATGATCATGCAAAGCGTAGGGCATGTAGATGGATGTGCTGTTCCCTTCCTGTGCCACAGCGTATTGAATTTTATCGTTGAGCCCATAAAATATTAGCTGAAATCCAGCACGACTACCTCCAATCTGTAGCGGATAAGTTACTCGGAGACTGTGAACATAACTTTCAAGAGAACCATCCGCAATGTTTGACACCGTGAAGCTGGGCAAGCCCAGTCCTACTACCTCATAAACTTCCTGTTGCGGACTTGCCACCCTGGCCGCTTTGAATAACATGCTTTCTTGTTGACGAACCAGCATATCGTCAGTTTGTTGAGCTTGACTATTACCGAAGGATAAAAGTTGAACTAGAACGGTAACCAATAAAATTGCAGGAATTTTGTTAGCGTGTATCATCATTTAATGTTTTGGTAAAAATAACACATAAAACCTATTGACACAGCACAAGCATCTTCTTTGAGCGTGTTTAGGTTAACTTTGAAATAATGATTCTTAGCATGCTTCAGATAATACTGTTGAGCTTTTCCTTACAATTAGGAATCTTTGCGCAACAAAAAGATCTTGGACCTCTCAAGAATGAATTTCTCACTAAAACAAATTACAACATGGAAAAGGCAACTTTTGCAACCGGCTGTTTTTGGTGCACCGAAGCAATATTTGAGGAGCTAAAAGGAGTAATCAACGTTGTATCTGGATACGCAGGTGGGGAAACAAAAAATCCAACTTACAAAGAAGTCTGCGCTGGCACAACGGGACATGCTGAGTGTGTACAAATTACTTTCAACCCCAGCGAAATCAGTTACGATGAACTCTTGGAGGTTTTCTGGAAAACGCATGATCCTACAACGCTGAACAGACAAGGCAATGACATAGGGACACAATATAGAAGTGCCCTATTTTACCACAATGAAGAACAAAAGTTAAAAGCCACACAATATAAAAAGGAACTTAATGAAAGCGGCGCCTGGGCAAATCCAATTGTGACAGAAATCTCACCCTTTACCATTTTTTACCCTGCAGAAAATTATCATCAACAGTATGTTGAAGTGAATGGAGAATCAAATCCTTATTGCCAGTTTGTGATTCAACCCAAGTTGGAAAAATTTAGAAAAGTTTTTGCTGATAAAAGAAAGAATCAGACGCAACATAAATCAGCGTGAGGTAAATTAGCCTTTTAACAAGTTATTGTCATGCAAATGAAAAATATTTTTCACGTATTAGTTGCTCTACCGGTTTTTATTGCCCTGACAGCTACAACTATTGCCGCACAACCAACCCCATCACCATTTAATTATGACGACACACTGCGAGGAACAATTAATAAGGAGAGAAGTTGGTGGAATGTGCTTCACTATGCTATCACCATAACCCCTGATTTTCTCAACAAGGAAATCAAAGGCTCAAATAAAATTCGCTATGCATCAATGGGGAAAAGCACCCTAAAATTGATGCAAATTGATTTGCAGAGCCCGCTGATAATTGACAGTGTTATTCAACATGGAAAATCAGTTTCTTTTATTAAAAAAGGAAAAAACACCTGGCTCATCAAAACTGATAGTCGCAAAAAAAACAACACGGATTCCTTAGAGATTTACTACAGTGGCAAACCTAGAATTGCAAAAAATCCACCCTGGGATGGAGGCTGGATTTTTACTACGGATAAAAAAGGAAGACCTTGGATGACGGTTGCCTGTCAAGGTCTGGGTGCTAGTGTGTGGTACCCCTGTAAAGATCACCAGAGCGACGAACCAGACCAGGGTGCAAGCATAAAAGTTATTGCCGCAGACAGCCTAACCGTTGTTGCGAATGGCAGGAGGATAGCGATAGAAAAATTAGCTAACGGAAAAACAGCAACTACCTGGAGCGTTGTAAATCCTATCAACAATTACACTATTGTCCCCTACATAGGCACTTATATCAATTGGTCAGATCACTACAAGAGTGTAAATGGAAATAATCTTGATTTAGCTTATTGGGTTCTGGATTACAATTTAGCTTTAGCAACACCTCAATTTAACAGGGACACAAGAAGGATGTTGGAAGCATTTGAATATTGGTTTGGCCCCTACCCCTTTCAGGAAGATGGTTTTAAATTGGTGGAATCTTCTCACTTAGGAATGGAGCACCAGAGTGCAATTGCCTATGGTAATGGGTTTGCTAACGGATACGAGGGCCGAGACCTTTCCGGTACAGGCTGGGGAAAAGATTGGGACTATATCATTATTCACGAAAGTGGCCATGAGTGGTTTGCCAACAATATCACTACAAAAGATATCGCAGACATGTGGATTCACGAAGGTTTTACGATGTATAGCGAGGTCCTTTTTGTTGAATACCATTATGGTAAAAAAGCAGCAAATGCCTATTGTCATGGCATTCGTTCAAAGATCAGAAATGACCGACCCATAGTGGGAAGCTACGGCGTTAATCATGAGGGTAGTGGCGATATGTACAACAAAGGAGCTGGCTTGATTCATCATATTCGCACCATGATCAACAACGACAGCTTATTTCGTGCAATTTTACAAGGGATGAATAAGGAGTTCTATCATAAAACAGTGGATACAAAAGAAATTGAAGACTATCTCATTAAAAAAACATCGTTGCCACTTTCTCCGGTATTTGACCAATATCTGCGTACGGCTAAAATTCCCGTGTTAGAGTATGCGGTTCGAGAGGGAGTGTTTCATTATCGATTCACTAACTGCAATCCCGAGTTTGCGATGCCGGTATTACTGGACCAAAATCCCACGCAGGAAATAATCGTTAACACTGGATGGAAGCAGCTCTTGATCGATCAGCATTTTTCAGCTGATTCAATTGCTGAAAATTATTATTTTACAAAAAAAAGAGTGGAGTTATAAAACCCTCGTATGAGTAGCATAAGAAAACAGAGCATCCTGTCAACCTTGGTGATTTATGGGGGGTTTGGTATCGGGTTGTTCAATACCTACCTTTTTACGCGAAAAGAGTTCTTTACGCAGGAGGAATTTGGACTTTACAACGCCTTAATCGCCATCACCCTATTGTTAGTAGCCATCGGTAACTTAGGAGCCCCCTACTTTATTTATAAATTCTTTCCCTACTACAGAGACCGGACAGTACCAGAAAAGAATGATCAACTAACCATTGCAATTACTTTAGGAATGGTTGGATTGGTGTTGTTAATTTTTGCCGGCCAGTTAATTGAGCCACTCATTGTTCGAAAATACGCTACCCATTCTCCACTATTAATCGAGTACTTCAACTGGGTGTATCTATTGGCTGGCGGACTGCTCCTCTTCAATATTTTAGAAGCATGGGGATGGCAACAAAAAGAGTCTGTGGTAAGCAACTTTCTTAAAGAGGGATTTTGGCGCTTACTCATTCTATTATTAATCCTTTTTTATATCGCTGGGTGGATAAACAAGTTTGCTCTTTTTGTCAAGATCTTTTCATTTAGTTATTTGACTATTGGCCTGTTATTACTCGCTCATCTCCATCATAAGAGAAAGTTAGCCATCCCTTTTCAAGTGAGCTCACTTTCCAAAAAACTTATAAAACCAATTTTCAATTACACTGGCTTTACCTATGCAGGCACGCTGATTTTTGTAATTGCCCAAGTGTTTGATTCAATACTAATTCCCGCAGTGCTCCAAAATGCATTGGCACAATTAGCTATATATTCCTTAGCACAAAACATGTCTTCTATGCTTCAGGCTCCGCAGCGGGGTATTGTAGCTGCTGCAATGGAACCCCTTACCAGTGCTTGGAAACAAAAAGATCATCAAGTTCTTCAACGTATCTATAAACGATCTTCCATCAATCTTTTTTTATTCGGCATTTGCTTCTTTGGTTTATTTGCGGTCAATTATCAGGACGCTATCATTACACTTGGCATAAATCCTGCATTTTTAAGCGGCTTCACGGTATTTATTATCCTTGGACTAACGCGTATAATCGATATGGGCACAGGCATCAATTCGCAGATTATTATCACTTCTCCGCGTTGGCGTTTTGAATTTATCAGTGGAATTGCGTTGCTACTTTGCATTCTTCCGCTGAGCTATTACTTGACAAAATCCTATGGCATTGTGGGTACTGCTATAGCTCAACTATTATCAATTTCTATTTACAACTGTTTAAGAGTGTTATTTCTCTGGTACAGCTATAAACTTCAGCCATTCTCCATTGAAACCATAAAGACATTGATTTTATTTAGCCTGCTGTCCTTAAGCACCTACTTTCTTTTTGCCGAACATCTTGGCTGGCTATCCTTAACAGGAAGAAGCTTTTTCTATCTGGCAGGGGCCATATCAGGGGTTTACTATCTAAATCTGACTCCAGATATGAAGCCGGTTTTGAATACGCTAAGAAAAAGATTATTTAAAAGCTGAACCGTTTTGAGAGGACTTAGACACTCTCCTAGCCCCCGCAAAGCGGGTTGAAAAATAAGGTTCGTTTCGACTACTCACTACCACACCATTGCTGGATGAGGCATGAACAAACTTATTATTTCCCAGATAAATGCCAACATGCGAGACCGCACGACCTCTTGTTCTAAAAAATAGTAAATCCCCTATCTCAATTTCGGATTGGCTAACCCTTGGGTATTGCTGGTATTGTTCGCGACAGGTACGAGGAAGGTTAGTTCCAGTATACGCATAAAGCACGGAAGCTGTAAAAGCGGAACAATCTATCCCTCGCGAAGTAGTTCCTCCTTTTCTATAACGAACCCCCATCCAAGGGTCAATTGCCGCTAATAGTTTGGCGTCTGGAAGCAAAAACAAGTCTTGTTCCAACAGTGCAGCATATTTTAGTTGTAAGGCAGCATTTTCGCCCTCTTTTGAAAAATTGGTTGTGTTACCAGCACCAGGGATTAGAGCAGGTTCCTCTACCCTTTCTTCAACGTTGTCAGTTGACGCGGAATGAGAAGAACCAGAAAGTACCCATTGGGGTTGTTGAGCAATTTTTTCCTCTTGTTTGATGGGTAATGGATCCATAAAAGCAAGAGGTGGATTAGCTGAAATAGTCGCTGATGCAGTAGACCTGCTTACTGAAGAACCTTTTATTTCAGGCAGTTTAGCTCCTAAACGCTGAATAAAAGAGCACCCAGATAATAGCAGTCCCATTAAAAAGAACCCTGGTAGAAAAAAATTTGAAATTGGTCGCAAAGTTGGCTTAGTGAAGATTTTGCAAAGGTAACTAATTTAGCTACTTTGCCGATCCGCTATGCAGTTTTCGCACCTTCATGTTCACACCCAATATTCCTTGCTGGATGGTGCCGCATCCATCCCCTTGCTTTATAAAAAGGCAATGGCTAATCAAATGCCTGCACTGGCCATCAGTGACCATGGCAATATGTTTGGCGTCTTTGAATTTGTAGCAGAAGCTTACAAAAACAAAGATGCTAATGGCAAGTTAAAAGTGAAGCCCATAGTGGGATGCGAGTTTTACCTTACTGAGAACAGGCATCAAAAAACATTCACAAAGGAACAGCGAGATAAAAGGATGCATCAGATTTTGTTGGCAAAGAATGATGAAGGCTATCGAAATCTCATCAAGCTTACCTCATTGGGTTTTGTAGAAGGCCTCTATGGAAAATATCCCCGAATTGACAAGGAACTTATTCAAAAATATCATCAAGGACTTATTGCCACCACCTGCTGCTTGGGAGCATCCGTGCCACAAGCCATTCTTCGCAAAGGTCAAGACGAGGCTGAAAATGAATTTAAATGGTGGTTGAATATTTTTCAAGAGGACTTTTATGTTGAACTCCAACGGCATGGTTTGCCCGAGCAGGATAAGGTCAATGAAGTGTTGCTGCACTTTGCCAAAAAATACAAGGTTAAAGTAATTGCCAGCAACGATAGCCATTATGTGGAGCAAGATGATTTTACCGCTCACGATATTCTGCTTTGCATCAACACAGGAGAAAAACTAGCCACCCCTGCCATACGTGATTTTGCAGACGATGATATCCATGTAAAAGACAAACGATTTGCCTTCCCAAACGATCAGTTCTTTTTCAAAACAAAAGAGGAAATGGCAAAAGTATTTGCCGATTTACCAGAGGCATTAGATAACACCAATGAGATCGTAGATAAGGTTGTTCCCCTTAACCTGACCCGGGATATTTTACTTCCCAATTTTCCAGTTGAAAAGCAATTTCAAATTCACACCAAGGAAGAGATCATTGGAAAAAATAAAATTTCACCAGACACCAATAACCAATGGGAATATCTAAAGCATATTACTTATGAAGGGGCCAATAAAAGATACACCTCGGTCACACCCGCGATAAAAGAGAGAATTGAATTTGAATTATTCACGATCAAAACAATGGGCTTTGCTGGGTATTTTCTCATTGTAAGTGATTTTATCAAGGCAGGGCGTGAAAAAGGAGTTTTCATAGGACCAGGACGGGGATCTGCAGCGGGTTCGGTGGTGGCCTATTGCATTGGCATCACCAATATAGACCCTATCAAATACAATTTGCTATTTGAGCGTTTCTTAAACCCGGATCGAAAGTCTATGCCGGATATAGACACAGACTTTGATGATGAAGGCAGACAAAAAGTAATTGACTACGTTGTAGAAAAATATGGCAAGAATCAAGTAGCGCAAATCATTACTTATGGAACCATGGCAGCAAAAATGAGCATCAAAGATGTTGCGCGCGTCATGGATCTGCCATTGCCGGAGTCAAATGCACTGGCCAAACTAGTGCCGGAAAAACAGGGCATAGAGCTTCGAAGAATTTTGCACGCTCCGTTAAAATCAAAAGAAGGCGAAAAATCATTGGAAGAAAAAGAAGCCTTGTCCAATGACGAACTTGAGAATGTAAAAAAATTAAGGGAACTGTATAAACAAACCACAATTCCTGCAGGCCGTGTACTACGGGAGGCAGAAAGGCTTGAGGGTTCTGTTCGTAATACAGGTATTCATGCGGCGGGTATAATCATAGCTCCTACCGATTTAACAGAATTAATCCCCATTGCCACTGCCAAGGATTCTCCGTTATGGGTTACACAAATTGAAGGGACTGATATCGAAAACGCCGGTATCATTAAGATGGACTTCCTTGGGCTGAAAACCCTTTCCATCATTAAAAATGCATTATCCCTGATCAAGCAATTGCATCAGTTAGAAATTGATATTGATAAGATACCACTGGACGACCCCAAAACCTATGCACTCTATCAACACGGTTCTACGATTGGCACTTTCCAGTTTGAAAGTCCGGGAATGCAAAAGTATTTACGGGAACTAAAACCAGATCAATTTGAGGATCTGATTGCAATGAATGCCTTGTATCGCCCTGGCCCAATGGCTTATATACCCAATTACATCGATCGTAAACATGGACGGGAAACCATTAGTTATGATTTGCCAGAAATGCAGGAGTTTTTGGAAGAGACCTATGGCATTACCGTGTATCAAGAACAGGTAATGTTATTGGCGCAAAAGCTTGCAGGATTTAGTAAAGGAGATGCAGACGTTCTTCGAAAAGCAATGGGCAAGAAGAACAGGGAGACCTTGGACAAGATGAAAAAGCAGTTTATCGAAGGTGCAACTGCTAACTTATTACCGACTGAGCGATTAGAAAAAATCTGGTCTGATTGGGAGGCCTTTGCTCAATATGCGTTCAACAAATCGCACTCTACTTGCTATGCCTTGTTAGCTTACCAAACGGCTTATTTAAAAACGCACTATCCGGCAGAATATATGTCTGCCGTACTCAACAATGCCGGCAGCATAGAAAAGATCACCTTTTTTATGGAAGAGTGTCGACGTATGGGAATTAATGTGCTTGGCCCTGATATTAATGAGTCTCTCAAAGGATTTGCAGTGAATAATAAAAGAGAAATCCGGTTTGGATTAGGGGGGCTGAAAGGAGTGGGTGAAGCTGCAGTAGAAAATATCATTGAAGACCGAAATAAAAAGGGACCATTCAAAGACATTTTTGATTTTATTAAAAGAGTCAACCAACGCACTGTAAACAAAAAAACATTAGAGAGTTTAGCTTACGCAGGGAGCTTTGATTGTTTCCCCGCACTACATCGCGCACAATATTTTACAGTAGCTCAAGGAGAGGATGTTACCGGGCTTGAAAAGATTATCCGTTACGGCCAATTAATGGGACAGCAACAAGCAAGTACCGCTAATACCTTGTTTGGAGATTTGCCTGTAACTATGGAGATCCCTCCCCCGCGTATGTTGAATGTGTCCCCATGGCCATTGGTGGTTCAACTGGATCATGAAAAAGAAGTAGCAGGCATTTACTTAAGTGGTCATCCTTTAGATAACTACAAGTTTGAAATTCAGCATTACGGCATTACCACCATTCGTGATTTTCTTTGCTTCAGAGACGCTATCCGTGAGCAGCCAAACCCAGGCAGACCCTTTCGAATTATTGGCTTAGTGACCGACGCACAACATCGTATCGCTAAAAGCGGAAATAAATACGGCAATTTTATTATAGAAGATTATACGGGCAAAATGGAGTTTCCACTTTTCAGCGATGATTATATGAAAATCTCACCCCTCCTGCAAGCAGGTAGTACTGTTTTAATAAATGGATTTCTAAAGCAGCGCTACAATCAGGATGAATTTCAATTTAAAGTAATGGGGGCTACATTAGCCGAAACAATGATGGGTAGTCTGACAAGAATGTTGCAAGTGGATGTTAAACCGCAGGATATCAGTACAGAAATAATTGAATTTTTAAGCAAGTACTTCAAGAATAATCCGGGAAAAACAGCTTTTAAATTAACTCTAACAGATGAACATAATAAATTAAATACCAGCCTAATGACCACAGCTTCAGGCATTGAAATGAGTTCAGAACTTACCCAGTTTTTAACCAATAACCCTGCCTTGCAAGTTTCAGTACAGACCACGTAGCCTGACAACTTTTACACAACTAATGCCAATCGGTCAAGAAGAATAACGCTGGAGCTAAATTTGCAATTCATTTATAAATAATAAAAAATGGCTAAAGAATTTACCGACGACAACTTTAAAAAAGAAGTACTGGAATCCGATAAACTATGTATTGTGGACTTCTGGGCTGAATGGTGTGGACCTTGCCGAGCAATTGGACCCGTAATTGAAGAACTGTCAAAAGAGTACAATGGCAAAGTGAACATTGGGAAATTAAATGTGGATCACAACCCTGCTGTGTCTATGAATTATGGAATTACCTCTATTCCTGCAATTCTCTTTATTAAAAATGGTCAAGTGGTAGACAAGTTAGTAGGTGCACAACCTAAAGCAAATTTTGTAAGGAAAATAGAGTCGCACGTATAGTGCAAACTATAAATAAAAAGGCCTGCTTTAAAAGCGGGCTTTTTTAATTTATACAAGTTCTTCTGCAATTAGCGCGATCATGTTTCGCTTGGTATGTGGCGGTGTCTGAATAATAGCGCAAATAATAAGGCTACTACCAAGGAATATCCTGCAAAGGATAACCAAATCTCCCGCCAGTTCATAGATTGGTCGGGATTTGTAAAATAGTATTGAATTACTAGCCCGCTTATGGTGCTTCCTATCCAAGCACCGAAACCATTCGACATCATCATAAAAATTCCTTGAGCAGAAGCACGAATAGAGGGCGATACCTGTGTATCTACAAAAAGTGATCCTGATATGTTAAAAAAGTCAAATGCCATACCATAAACTATACAGGATAATATGATCATCCATAGCCCTTCGCCGGGATCTCCAAATGCAAAAAGACCGAACCGGAAAACCCAAGCAAACATACTAAACAACATCACCTTTTTTATCCCAAACCGACGCAAGAAAAATGGAATGGCAAGAATAAATAGAGTTTCAGACATCTGAGAAATTGACATAATTATAGCGGGATATTGCACAGCAATACTGTTCTTGAATGCATCCACCTTATCAAAATCATGTAAAAAAGTATCACCATAGGCATTTGTCAACTGCAAGGCAGCTCCAAGCAACATAGCAAAAATGAAAAAAAGTGCCATTTTGAAATTTCGAAAGAGTGAAAAAGCTTGCAATCCCAATAATGAAGTCAGTGAAGTGGATGTTGTGGTGGCAGATTTAGGAGGACATTTGGGTAAGAAAAAGGAATAAATTCCCAACAGTACAGAAGCAGATCCTGCAACATAAAATTGAAAAGCAGATGTTTCCAGGTGCAACAAACTTACTATCCACATAGCTACAATAAATCCAACGGTACCCCAGACACGTATAGGAGGAAACTCCTTGACAATATCTTTTCCAGCACTCACCAATACAGTATAGGAAACCGTATTGGCCAGTGATATAGTGGGCATATAGAACAACATATAAAATAACAACACCCAATAGAATTGACCAGGGTCATTTACCTGAGGTAAATAAAACAAAACAAATGCCCCTATTAAATGGCATATACCTAGTAACCGCTCTGCATTAATATAACGGTCAGCCACTATACCGGCCAACGCAGGCATAAAAATAGCCGAGAGCCCCATGGTAGAAAATATAGCACCGAATTCTGCCCCACTCCACTGGCGGTTTTGAAACCAGTAAGCGCCAACGGTGATTAGCCAGGCTCCCCAAATAAAAAATTCTAGAAAGCTCAGGACGATAAGTTTGATTCTTGGTGTCATAGTAGAAAGATAAGGAATTAATACCTTTGCGCAATCCCTTTAAGCTAGCATGACACATTCCCCTTTAACTCCCCCAGCGTTGCAAGCAATTGCTGAAAAAGTAACTAATCAAATCCGCATCACAGATCAGGATTGCCTGCTGTTATTCAAGGAAGCCAGTTTGGGTTTTGTTGGCACATTGGCCAATAAAATTCGTGAGCGTAAACATGGAAACCGAGTTTATTTTAATCGAAATTTTCATATTGAGCCCACCAATGTTTGTGTTTTCAGTTGTCAGTTTTGCGCATATAGCCGGCTGTATGCAAATAGAGAAAAGGGTTGGGAATATAGCATTGAGCAAATGCTTGAGTTGGTAAAAAAATATGACGGCAATCCCGTTACTGAAGTACATATTGTAGGTGGAGTTCATCCTAAAATGAATCTTAAGTTTTTTAAAGATTTACTAGCCGCCATAAAATCACACCGCCCAGGGTTGCATATCAAAGCATTCACCGCAGTAGAGTTTGATTACATGTTTAGAAAGGCAGGCTTATCTGTTGAGGATGGACTAAAGAGTTTGATAGAAGCCGGATTGGAATCGATACCTGGTGGAGGTGCTGAGATCTTTCATCCTGAGATCCGTGAAATAATTTGTAAGGATAAAGTAGATGGGGAAGGGTGGCTTAGCATTCACGAGGCCGCACATCGATTAGGTATACCCTCCAATGCCACCATACTTTATGGACATATAGAGTCCTACGCACACCGAGTTGACCACATGAGTAAATTGCGATCCTTACAAGACAGAACCGGTGGATTCAATACGTTTATTCCACTTAAATTCAGGAATAAGGACAATGACATGAGTCATGTTGCTGAAGGCAGCCTGGTTGAGGATATGCGGATGTATGCAATTGCTCGAATATACTTGGATAATTTCTCACACCTAAAAGCCTATTGGCCGATGTTGGGTCGTCAAAACGCTCAGTTGGCTTTAAGTTTTGGTGTAGATGATATTGATGGCACAATAGATGATTCTACAAAAATCTACAGTATGGCTGGCTCAGAGGAACAAAGCCCAACTTTGACTACTACTGAATTAGTAAACTTGATCAAACAGACTGGCAGAACACCCATTGAGCGAGATTCGCTATATAATGTATTAGAAGATTTTAACATTCAGGCAAACTAAGCGGAACATTGATGGCTAATCCCCCATCTGCAGTTTCCTTATACTTGTGGCTCATGTCTATTGCCGTTTCCCACATGGTTTTAACTACAGCATCCAATGAAACCTTTGCTAAATCAGGTGAACTTTGAAGGGCTAATTGTGAAGCCATAATTGCTTTGATAGCCCCCATGGTGTTTCTTTCAATGCAAGGAACCTGAACAAGACCACCAATAGGGTCACAAGTAAGTCCCAGGTGATGCTCCATGGCAATTTCCGCAGCCATTAAAACCTGACGTTGAGTACCTCCCATCACCTCGGTGAGACCAGCGGCTGCCATAGCAGCTGAAACACCAATCTCAGCCTGACACCCACCCATTGCTGCAGATAGTGTAGCCCCCTGCTTGAAAATAATTCCAATTGCTGCTGCAGTCATTAAAAATGAGGTTATCGGTTTATTATTGTTGACCTCGCAAAATGACAAATAATATTGTAAAACAGCAGGCACTACTCCAGCTGCCCCATTCGTGGGAGCAGTAACTACTCTTCCAAATGATGCATTTTCTTCATTCACTGCTAAGGCAAAACAACTTACCCAGTCCAAAGTGTAGTTGAATCCATGTCCACCGGCTTTTACACAAGCTGTCCATTCTTCAACAGTTGAATAAGAGCTCCCCTTTAGAAGTTTCTTATTCAATTCGGCAGCTCTACGTACAACCTCCAATCCTCCAGGCAAAATACCATGTGTATGACAACCCTTAAAGATACTTTCACTCATTACTGACCAAATCCGATCAAATTGATCAATAGTGTCTTGTTCATTACGCCAAGCCAACTCGTTTTCCATCATTATCTCAAAAATGGACAGACCCGTTTTCATGCACCAGTGCTGAAGCTCTTGGGCTGTGGAAAAAGGAAAAGCTAACTCAACTTTTTTTGCGATAGTTGCACCCTCACCTTCTTGTACAACAAATCCTCCGCCCACTGAGTAATAAGTTTTTGAAAAAGTAACACCGTCATCAAGCGTTACTAAAAATGAAAGCGCATTAGAATGAAAAAGCAACGACTCGGTAATCAAATACTCAATATCTACCTGTGGATCAAAAGAAATTTTATGTACACCCCCCAATAAAAAAGATTGCTGCGCCGAAATGGCCTTAAGCTGAGCTTGAACTTGTGTTGTTGGGAATGTTACTGGATCGGCCCCCAGCAATCCCATTTGCACAGCAATATCCGTACCATGCCCCTTCCCGGTTTTAGCCAGAGAGCCGTAAAGAAGCACACGTACAGCACTAACTGCAGAGAGCTGTTGTTGAGTGCGTAATTGTTCAAGCAATAGAAGTGCTGCGCGCCATGGCCCTAAGGTGTGAGAGCTAGAGGGTCCTATTCCAATTTTAAAAATGTCAAAAGCTGAAATGGCTTCCATTGACATACAATCAAGCTTTAAAGCACATCAACAAGTTCTACTTCAAAATACAATACTGAATCTCCGGGAATCGATCCGGCTGCATTGCATCCATAGGCAAGTGAAGAAGGAACAATAAGACGAATCACCCCTCCTTTTTTAATCAGTGGAAGTCCCAATTGCCAGCCTGGTATTACCTGACCTAATAAAAACTGAATAGGTACTCCTGTGTTTGAATCAAAAATAGTCCCATTCATCAATTTGCCTGTGTACCGAACAGAAACTCGAGAGGTCAGCGCTGGTGTAAGGCCACTGCCAGGATTTACAATTTGGTATAACATGCCACTACTATGTGACTGAACGCTCATTCCATTTGTAGTAGCAAAATTTTGCATGGTAGCCAATTCACTGGCTACTGTTTTTGGAGTGCAGCCAGTTGTGCCCTTAGTACATCCAGGCATAAGGGCAGCAATCAATCCAACAAGAAGAACAAAAAACAAATTACGCATACTTGCAATTTAAGGGGATTATCGATTAATAAGTTCTCGGTATCGTTGCTCATTCATTTCCCAACGGTGGCGAGCTGAAAAAATTACAACAAATAACACTATTGCAATTGCTGCAATTAGCAAAACTAGGATTAAAGAAGATTGTTCTTTGAATAAAATCATTTGAGCTCGACTATACCAACCAGCAAAAAGGTTAACAGCAATGGCCAAAACTAAGCTAACTCCCATGGGCAAACCCACAGATAATTGACGAATCCATCTCTTTTTTGAGGCACTATTTTTTTCCCAAAAAATAATAAAGTCTTTTTCCTGTTCAGTTAACATGGCCTGCAAAGTTAGGTCAACCATTATGATGATAAAAAGAAAACCCCGCAGTAGCGGGGTTTGGAGGTCCCGAGCGGATTCGAACCGCTGTAGGAGCTTTTGCAGAGCTCTGCCTAGCCACTCGGCCACAGGACCCTTTGGAGGACTGCGAAAATAAGCAGTATTTTTGAATCCATATGAATCCAATAGCCGCATCTGAGTTAATCGTAAATAGCAGAGGTGCCATATACCACCTGAATCTTCGTCCAGAGGAATTAGCCCCCACTGTAATAACCGTAGGAGATCCGGATCGTGTAAAAGCAGTAAGCCGTTATTTTGATCGAATAGAATTTACGTGCCAACATAGAGAATTTATTACACATACCGGATATGTAGGGTCCAAAAGAATTACCGTGCTATCCTCAGGTATAGGACCGGACAATATTGACATCGTATTAAATGAACTGGATGCTTTAGCCAATATTGATTTGGTAACGCGTTGTCCAAAAGAAAAAGCTACTAGCCTTCAAATAATTCGATTAGGCACATCAGGCTCGCTGCAAGCAGATATACCAGTAAACAGTTTTGTAGCCTCAACTCACGGATTAGGTATTGATAATCTCTTGCACTTTTACCGGTTTAATCAAAACGAAGAGGAGTCCTTACTTATCCAATCCTTCTTGACGCAAACACAACTTCAACATCAAACCGGATTACCCTACCTGAGCACTGCCTCTTCCTCCCTGCTCAAACATTTTGTGCAAAATTTCCATCATGGTATTACAGTCACCTGCCCTGGATTTTATGGCCCTCAAGGCAGAGTGTTGCGTCTTGGTTTGAACAATCCCAGTCTAATAAACAGACTTACCGACTTTAGTTATGGCGCACATCGAATTACTAATTTCGAAATGGAAACGGCAGCCATATACGGACTAGGTCGGTTAATGGGACACCAATGTCTTGCCTTAAACGTTATAGTAGCAAATCGGGTTACTCAAACTTTTAGCGATAACGCTCCTTTGTATATAGACAAGCTGATTCAAGAGTTCTTAACTACATTTTCAGCCTCATTTCCATGATCCTAAAGTTTAAAAAGTACCAGGGCACCGGAAATGATTTTATCATTGCTGATAATCGCGATGGATCATTAGCTACATTATCGGAAACTACTATTCAACTCCTTTGTGATAGACACCTGGGCATTGGAGCAGACGGCTTAATGTTGCTACAAGAAAAAGAGGGGTATGATTTTGAGATGAAGTATTTTAATGCGGACGGAAAAGAAGGCAGTATGTGCGGAAATGGAGGGCGATGTATCACGTTGTTTGCTCAAGAATCGGGCATTCAAAAAAAACATTTCCATTTTCTGGCAATTGATGGCCCACACGAAGCACATATACGATCAGCGAATATTGTTGCGCTTCGTATGAATGATGTCAACAGTATACAGGAACAACGTGGAGACTTTATATTAAACACAGGGTCTCCTCACTTCATTCGGCTTGTTCAAGATATTGAACAGCTCAACGTTGTTAAGGAAGGACGCGCTATTCGGTTCAGCAAAGAATTTGAGGCAGACGGGATAAATGTCAATTTTATTGAAACAAAAAAGGGTCAAGATATTATACAGATTAGAACGTATGAAAGAGGAGTGGAAAACGAAACCCTTTCCTGTGGCACAGGTGCAACGGCAGCAGCATTGGTCTGTTTCCATAACGAAAACGGACTTAATAACGTTACAGTAAAAACCCGGGGAGGAAAGCTACTGATCGAGTATATCAAAATGGGAAAGCATCAATTCAACAACATCTGGCTAAGTGGACCAGCTCATTTTGTCTTTGAAGGATTTATTGATCTTTCAACATTAAACCATGAATAAAATTATCGTTCGGGTTTATGGTATTTTGAGGGATCACGATGGCCGGATTCTGGTCAGTGACGAAATAATCAACGGTGCTTCTTTTACCAAATTCCCGGGAGGAGGGC
>VGGU01000035.1 GCA_016868475.1 Bacteroidota bacterium | reverse complement strand
TCTGGCCTATTGATAGTTAGCGTAAGTATATTTTCTTCGAGATGGCCCAATAAAGTTTGAAAGGACCCCCAGTTTTGTTGGCTCATAAAATTAATTTAGGAACGATGGGTGTTTACCCATTCTTTGATAAAATCAGCAATTGCTCTGGTGTCTGAGCCGGGATGAAATAATTTTCCAACCCCCATTTTATATAGCCCAGCGGCATCCTCCTCAGGAATAATGCCACCACCAGTTAGCAATACATCATGTAATCCTTTTTCTTGCATCAAGGCAATCACTTTTGGAAAAACAGTATTATGCGCTCCGGACAGGATTGATATTCCAATGGCATCTACGTCTTCTTGCAAAGCTGTATTCACCACCATTTCTGGTGTTTGACGAAGTCCGGTGTAAATTACTTCCATCCCCGCATCCCGTAAGGCAGTGGCAATTACTTTAGCGCCACGATCATGACCATCCAGGCCAACTTTTGCAACCAAAACTCTAATAGGTCTTTTCATAGCATTACTCTCCTTGTAAAATTAAGCGCTTTGCCTGATTCAATCTTTCCAGGGTTTCTTCTTTACCCAAGAGGCAGGCAATATCAAATACACCCGGACCAAATTTTTCACCTACCAACATAATACGAAGCGGTAATAATAATTCTCCCGTCTTAAGCTGGTGTGTTTGGGCTAACTCCTTGCAGATTTTCTCCAACTCTGCAGCAGTCCAGGAATTTGTTTGTTGATAATTATGAATCAGCTGATCGAAAAATGTTGATTTTTCAGCACTCCATTTGGGAAGAATGGAGGCCGTATCGATTTGTGCAGGTCTATTAAAAAAGAAACTGCTTTGTTCTATAAAGTCAGTCAATAAGGTACAACGATCCTTAACAAGCGCAATGACTTGTTCCAATAGAACAAGGTTGGTTATCTGCAAATTTGCATTTTCAAAAGTGCTACTGACCAGCGGTAATAGTTCGCTGGCACTGGTTTGTTTGATCCATTCGTGATTGAACCATTTTGCTTTTTCATAATCAAATTTGGCTCCACTACTATGCACGCGAGACAAATCAAAAGAAGCAATGAGTTCCTCTTTACTAAAAATTTCTTTTTCTGATCCATCATTCCAGCCGAGTAGGGCCAATAAATTGATAAAGGCGGATGGTAAAAATCCTTTTTCTCGAAAACCTGCTGTGGTTTCTTGTGTTTTTGGATCTTGCCAATTCATTGCAAAAACAGGAAACCCATATTTAGCTCCATCTCTTTTGCTGAGCTTTCCATTGGGCCCCAGGATTAACGGAAAGTGCGCCCATTGTGGCATTTCCTCCAACCCAAATAAGTACTGCCAAAGCAATAAATGCACGGGCGCCGATGGCAACCATTCTTCACCCCTAAATGCGTGTGTGATTTTCATGAGGTAGTCATCTACCACTACGGCTAAATGATAGGTGGGCATTCCATCTGCTTTAAGCAACACTTTGTCATCTACCAATGAAGTATCAAAGCAAACTTCTCCACGAATCAAATCCTGAAAACCAATTGTTTTACCAACAGGCATCTTTATTCGAACTACATGCGGTGTATTTGCCGCCAATAATTTATTGACTTCCTCTACAGGTAAGGTGAGCGAATTGCGCATCTTTAACCTAAGATGATGATCATATTGAGGAGAGGGATTTTCCGTTGATTTATATTTTTCACGCATCTGCTCCAACTCCGCTGTAGTATCAAATGCGTAATAGGCATGACCTGCCGCTACTAATTGTTCAGCATACTTTTTGTAAAGAGATTTGCGTTCGCTTTGCCGATAAGGACCGTGTGGACCTCCATGTTGCACGCTTTCATCGGGCTCCAATCCACACCAACGCAAACAGTCAAAAATATATTCCTCTGCTCCGGGTACAAATCTGCTTTGATCAGTATCCTCAACGCGAACTATAAACTGACCTCCCATTTTTTTGGCAAATAAGTAATTGTATAGCACGGTACGAACACCGCCTAAATGCAAACCTCCTGTAGGGCTAGGCGCAAAACGAACTCTCACCTTTTTACTCATGGCGCAAAGATAACCCCTGCTTGTATCTTTGTCTCCGATGTATAAACCCTTTATTCAGCCACCTGAATTAGTTCGTCGGTTTTACCCAAAACGTTTATGGCGAATGAATCCACTGGAGAAAAGCGTTTATTTGACTTTTGACGACGGCCCCCACCCGGAAATCACCCCATTTGTACTTGAACAACTAGCTCATGCCGGAGCAAAGGCCAGCTTTTTTTGTATAGGGAGTAGGGTAGCTGCACATCCTTTGGTTTATCGGCAAATCCTCGAGCAGGGTCATCGCGTGGGAAATCACACGCATCAACACGTAAACGCATGGCAGGTTAATCAACAGGATTATCTGAATGACGTAGCTACGGCAGCCAAGCTGATAGATTCTAATTTGTTTCGTCCTCCTTATGGAAAACTACCTTGGCATATAGCTAAGCAAATTCCCAGCGTAATAAAAGCGCCTGCGCAAATTGTAATGTGGGATATTTTAAGTGGTGATTTTGATCAGCGTCAATCGGCCACTGCCTGTTTCGAGAATTGCCGCAGGAATATTCGTTCGGGATCAATCATTGTATTGCACGATAGCGAAAAAGCATGGGGGCGTTTAGCAGAATTATTACCAACACTTATTTCTTTTACAACCTCAGCCGGGTATTCCTTAAAAGCATTGCCATAAAAAAACCCGGACCAATGATCCGGGTTTCAATCACAAAACAAAATAATTAAGGCAAGGTAATATGGTGAACTACCCCATTAATAGTAACGGTAGCCAGGTTATCGCAAGCGCCCATTCCATAGTTAATTACTCCTACATAACGAGTTCCGGTAGTTGAATTTTCTTTAACTACTTTAACCGTTCCTTTTACTATCCATCTACAATTATTTCTACGGATAAGTGGTTCGAGGATTGTTGCGCTCCACCCAACCAAGGTTGTATCTCTTTTTACAAGTCCTCTGGCACCACCTGTGATTTTGAATACGTCATCCATAGGCATAAATGGAGTAGACACCCCTTCAATCTGGGTTCTTACTTTTTCACTATTCCACTTAATAAAATTACCATTTGGTCTAGTCAATTTTCCATTGATTACATTAATTTGAAAGCGTGGGCCAACGTTTGGCTCTGAGGTATTTTTAATCCGCATTACCCCTTCTACTTTGGTGCTGTCATAATAAAAATTATCAAAGGAGGTTTCTGCCACCGCTTGAGGAATGATCAGGCGATTGGTATAAACATGAATAATCTTTCCTTTTCTAAAATGTCCGTCTCTGGCTACACATCCGGTCCCAAAATCAAGTACTACTCGTACAGGAAAAGGAGCAGGCGCATTAGGTCGGGTTACCGTTACTGTAGGACAAGCGTTCAGCCTTCCAAAAATCCCCATTCCTGCCAAACCAACTTCATCGCTTACTCCCATGGCATCATCAAAAACGCCATCATAAATCACTTCGGCTTCTGCATCTGACTCACTTGATAATTTGGAAGTGCTTATTTCAAGCTGCTCCGCGGGATCTTGGGTATTGCTTTTTTCCTTCTTACAAGCAACCAATGCTAAGGCAAGTATTCCTGTTAAAACGGCTACTTGCAGAAAAAGACTCTTTTTCATAGTTGAAAATTTATAGGATAACACCACGAATTTACTGTATTTGGAAGGCAAATTATTCTTTTGGTTTAATAATAGCTTTTTTTTATGAGTTTTGCAACGAATGCACAAATTGATAGACACCCATGCCCATTTATATCTATCTGATTTTGAATCAGATAGCTTAGCAATGCTGGAAAGGGCAAAAAGGGAAGGGGTAGAGCGGATTTATTTGCCGGCCATAGATTCTGCCACCCACCAAGCCATGATTCGGTTTGAAAGCAGTTACCCCGCCAGCGTGGCTATGATGGGGGTGCACCCTTGTTCTGTTAAAGCAAATTATCAGGAAGAACTGGATTGTGCCAAAGGGTGGTGGGAAAAGAGATCGTTTGTTGCGGTTGGAGAAATAGGGCTTGATTTTTATTGGGACCGGACCTTTGAGCAGGAACAGTACATAGCTTTTCGAGCACAAATTGAGTGGGCTTTGGAGAAAAAAGTTCCTGTGGTTATTCATTCCAGACAATCAACATTAGCTTGTATTGAGGTATTGAAAGAATACAAGCACAGGTCACTCAAGGGAATTTTTCATTGCTTTAGTGGAAGCTTGGAGGAAGCGCAAGCAATCATAAAGCAAGGATTTTTATTGGGAATAGGAGGGGTGCTCACTTATAAAAATGCAGGTGTTGCCGCTGTTGTTGAACAATTGCCACTCGAACATATAGTGTTGGAAACAGATGCCCCTTATTTAACTCCTGTACCATACCGAGGCAAAAGAAATGAATCCGCTTATCTTAAAATCATTGCGGAAAAAATCGCCTTACTTAAAAGAGTTTCCATTGATGAGGTGGCTGAAGTTACCTCTCGAAATGCTACATTGCTCTTTGATCCAAGCTCTACTTTTTTGTAAATTGTAAAAAATTATATGCGGTACAATAGTATAGTAGTTTTTATTTTGGCTCTTTTTATTGGCATGGGAGTGAACACGGGGATGCTATTATTAGGGAGTCAGGTAATCCCTCTGCCTCCGGGATTGGATACCAGTACACGCGAAAATTTACGATACGCACTTCCATTATTAGAGGTTAGGCATTTTTTGTTTCCGTTCCTGGCGCATGCCATGGGAACATTAGCGGGTGCATTTTTAGTTTCGGGCTTTGCTAAATCAAATGTTTTTATATACGCAATGTTGATAGCAGGGTTTTTCTTTCTGGGAGGACTCTCCACCATTGTGGGAATGCCATCTCCCTTATGGTTTTCAATAATGGATTTGTTGCTGGCTTATTTCCCCATGGCTTGGTTAGCCTACAATTTTGCTATCAAGCTTAAGCCTCTTCAGTCTATTACTCGTCCTCCAGCTGTAATCCAATCTGATATTTTTTGACGCTCAGAGGCAGGTAAAAGTCCTCCACTTGGCATTGGACTTGGATTTCCATCAACAGCTCTTGCTTTGATTCTGTCTTTTGCAGCAACAATATTACAGTCAGTACTGAGATTTATGCCCCCACTTGAGTTAGTAGCATTGTGGCAGCTTACGCAATTTGCTTGTATGAGCGCTTTCACAGCTGCAAACTTAGGCCCTTCCGCTCTGCTTGCTACTGTAACTCCGGTAAGCGTTGCGGTACATCCGTTTGAATCCTTCACAACAAATTGGTAAGTTCCATTGTTGAGCCCTTGGAATGAAGAAGTTGATTGAAAGGCGCCATTGTTTATGCTATATAAGTATGGCGCTGCTCCCCCCGTTGCACTAACTGAAATAAAACCACTGCCGTTAACGCAGGGCGTAGTTCCGGTTACAGTTGGAGTAATGATAATGTTTACTCCTGCACAAGGGGATGTGGCGGTTAATGTAAATGTTGCATTACCTGTACAACCTGCCGCACTCTTTGCAACAATTGTATAAGAGCCTGCTGCCAGATTTGTAAATTGATTGCTTACTTGAAAAGATCCACCATTTATGCTATAGCTATATGGTCCTGTACTACCAGATGCACTGGCCATTATACTACCGTTTGCTGAAGTGCCGGATGGATTTGAAGTGGTACCTGTTACGGTAACACTTACCCCTTGGCAAGGATCATTTGGAGCAGGATTGTCTCTGCCGCAGCCAGCAAGTACACTTATTGTAAAAAGGAATATGATAAAGTTTTTCATAGTGTTATATTGATAATGTAAAATTAGGCAGGAATTTAAGGAAAGTGCTAATTTCAATTACCTTAAAATTAGTAAATGAAACAGTTGACTTTATTTTTTGCATTTTCTGTGCTTAGCCTTTGTGCAATGGCACAACCCAAAAAAATAAAAGCCGCATCATTAAGTGCAGCAACACAGGATGTTACACTATTTAGCGGTGTCAAGTATAGATTGATAGGCCCATTTAGAGGGGGTAGAAGTGCTGCAGTAGTGGGTAGCTTACAATTCAGAAATACATTTTATTTCGGCGCAACCGGAGGGGGTGTTTGGAAAACCACCGATGGTGGCAGCAATTGGAAAAACATTAGCGATGGCTATTTTGGAAGTTCTATTGGCGCCATTGCTATTGCTCCCTCCGATGAAAAAGTAATTTATGTTGGAGAAGGAGAAAACACCATGCGGGGAAATGTATCAGAAGGACTGGGAGGAGTTTGGAAAAGTGAAGATGCAGGCAAAACCTGGAAGAATGTTGGGTTAAAGGATGGCAGGCATATCACTAATATTTTAGTTCATCCTTCAAACCCATCCATTGTGTGGGCTGGAGTGATGGGGCATTTATTTGGCCCTAACCAAGAAAGAGGTGTTTTCAAGTCCATTGATGGCGGGTTGACTTGGAAAAAAACTTTGTATGTAAATGAACAATCAGGCTGTAGTGATCTGGTAATCGATGCCGAAAATCCGTCTGTATTATATGCCGGCACTTGGCGTGTAATCCGCACACCGCACAGTCTTGAAAGTGGAGGAGAGGGAAGCGGGCTTTGGAAAAGCACCGATGGCGGAGAAACATGGACAAACATTAGTCAGGCAACTGGATTACCAAAAGGAACCTGGGGAATTGTTGGTGTGGCCGTAGCTCCTTCAAATTCCAATAAACTTTATGCCATTATTGAAAACAACAAGGGAGGTCTGTATAGTAGCAACGACGCTGGTGAAACCTGGACGCTACAAAGCAGTGACAACAATATTCGTCAACGTGCATGGTATTATACTAAAGTTTTCGTGGATCCCAAAAATGAAAATGTAGTGTACTGTCCAAACGTTGGATTTATGAAAAGCAGGGATGGCGGAAAAACATTTCAATCATTGCGCACACCTCACGGTGATCATCACGATCTATGGGTTGATCCGCAGGATGGAAAGCGAATGATTGTTGCCGATGATGGTGGTGCGCAAATAAGCTTTGACGAAGCACAGAATTGGAGTACTTATATGAATCAGCCTACCGCTCAGTTATATCGCGTTAGTACGGATAATGCATTTCCCTATCGCGTGCTGGCTGCACAACAGGATAATTCTACCATGCGTATTCGTTCCTCCACTTATGGCAATTTTATTACTGAACAAGACTGGGAACCTACAGCCGGAGCTGAAAGTGGTTATGTGGTAGCTGATCCGTTAAATCCAAACGTAGTGTATGGTGGAAACTATGGCGGTTACCTTTCTCGTTTTGATCATACCACAGGCGAAAACAGAGCCATATCAGTATGGCCTGATAATCCAATGGGAGCTGGAGCTGACGTATTGAAATATCGATTCCAATGGAATTTTCCCATCTTCTTCTCGCCACATGATCCTAAAAAATTATACTGCGCGGGCAATGCATTGTTTGTTACTACAAACGAAGGAGCCAGTTGGAAACAATTATCGCCTGATTTAACTACAAATGATAAGTCCAGACAATATTCAAGTGGAGGCCCCATTACTAAAGACAATACATCTGTAGAGTATTACTGTACCATTTTCACCGCAATGGAAAGTCCGTTGGAGAAAGACCATCTTTGGACAGGTAGCGACGACGGGTTGATTCATTTCAGTAAAGATGGTGGTGCTAACTGGAGTAATGTTACGCCAAAAGGAGTTCCTCAATGGATGATGTGGAATGCCATTGAGGCCGATCCATTTAAAAAAGGAGTCATCTATGCTACGGGAACACGTTATAAGCTAGATGATTTTAGTCCATACATCTATAAAACCGAGGATTATGGTCAGAGCTGGCAACTAATTACCAATGGAATTCCATCACTGCACTTTACACGAGTGATGCGCGCTGATCAAAAAAAACCGGATCTGCTTTATGCGGGAACCGAATTTGGTATGTATCTAAGTTACAATGGCGGCAACAACTGGTATCCCTTCCAATTGAATTTGCCGATTACTCCCATTACGGATCTTACTATAAAAAATAACGACCTGGTAGTAGCCACACAGGGCAGGGCTTTGTGGATCTTAGACGATTTATCCATGGTTCAACAATTAGATCCGGCAATTGCCAGTAAGGCGCTGCACGTGTATCAAATAAATGATCCCTTTCGAGTTCCTGCCACAACCAGTCGCTGGGGTGCTACCAGTTCTCCTGCAAATAGTGCCTTGAATCCGCCTAAGGGCGCTGTTGTTAATTTTTGGGTGAAGTCAGTAACCGATTCAACCAAGGCTTCCATCACCATTGTGAATCCCACAGGGAAAGTGATTCAAAAATTTACAACGGGTTCAAAAGAAAACCCATTAGTGGTAAAGAATGGGTTTAATCAGTTTGTTTGGGATTTAAAATATCCAGAAGCTGAAAAAGTTGATGGATTGATTTTATGGAATGGAGTTCCTTCCGGTATAACTGCTGCTCCGGGAAAATACACTGCACAGGTGCAATTAGGTGTTGATAGCACCACGGTGTCGTTTAATTTATTAGCTGACCCTAATTACAAATGCACACAGGCTGATTATGAAGCTCAGGTTGACTTTTTAATTCAGGTACAGGATAAGTTCAATGAAACGATGAAAGCAATTCGAAAAATCAACAACACACGCCAGCAATTAACAGCATACACCACCCGGTTGGATAAATCTTGCCCGGCTGCACTAAAAAGTTTGGGAGATAGCCTTGCCAAACAATTGACCGCTATTGAAGAGCAGCTACATCAAACCAAGGCTAAGAGCGGACAGGATGTATTGAATTTTCCCATTCGACTGGACGATAAACTCAGTGGAGTATTTGATATGGTTAATAGTGGCAACATGGCGCCATCTCAACAAGCACGTGAAGTGTACAATACATTAGCCAAACAAGTAGATGCGGCACTTGAACAGCTGCAGCAGATATTGGACCATGGGTTGCAAGCGTTTAATAAAATGATCATCGAACAACGTTTACCTGTGATTGTTGTGGAATAATGAGCAGTGTTATTACCATTAGAAAATATTGCATGGCTGCATTGTTGGTCTGTGCCTCCTTGTTATTGCATGCACAAAAAACAGCCATGCAGGTTGTTGGAATCATGCAAGATGGAGGTAGCCCGCAATTGGGTTGTTTAAAACCTTGTTGCAAAAACAACAAACAAAGAGAATTTGTTTCCTCCATTGCGCTGATTGATTCAACTAATCAGGTATTTCATTTGTTGGATGCTACTCCGGACATTGCTTCACAATTTCAACTGATCTATCAAACCCTGCCTGCCACCTATAAACTGGGATCTATTTTTTTGACACATGCGCATATTGGTCATTATACAGGGCTACAATTTTTGGGAAGAGAAGCAATGAACGCGGCAGAGGTGCCTGTATATGTGATGCCCAGGATGGGTGCTTACTTGACTAAAAATGGACCCTGGAGCCAGCTTGTTCAATTAAAAAATATACAACTTCAGCCACTTGTACAAGATCAAACTGTTCAGTTAGGAGGTTTTCAACTTACGCCACTCTTGGTTCCTCATCGCGATGAGTTTTCAGAAACGGTTGGGTTCAGGGTTAAAGGTGCCGGCAAATCACTTTTATTTATTCCTGATATTGATAAGTGGGAAAAATGGGATCGCCAATTGATTGCAGAAATTGAAAAAGTTGATTATGCCTTTATAGACGGAACATTTTTTGCAGACGGCGAAATAAATCGGCCTATGCATGAGATCCCTCATCCATTTATTAGCGAAACAATCAGATTACTTGATACACTTCCACGCTCAATTCGTGAGCGTGTTTATTTTACGCATTTCAATCATACTAATCCATTGCTACAGCATACGCATCCTGATCGTATAAGATTGGAAAAGGATGGCTATCATTTTGCAACTACAGGAACAATACTATCCTTGTAACCATATTTTGGTTGAAAAGATTTTTATTGTCCAATAGGACTATACTCTTTGAATAAATTGATTTTGGTTTCCTCTACTTGTTTTTTGAATTCCAACCATTTTCCAGCGAACAGTGTATTGATAGTGGCTACTGTTTGTTGAATAGCTTCTTCGGCGTTTTGCATCAACTTCTCTTCTTGTGCACCTGGTGCCATCATTTTAGCATTGATCGCTTGCATGGCATTTTGAAATTGCGTCATGGTAGTTACTTCAAATGGACTGCGAGTGATCCCTTGTTTATCGGAAGTTTTTCCATTGATGGATTCTCTGATTTTTTTAATTTCATCTAGTATGGCGTTGCTTGTTTTTTGAAGTGAATCTGCCGGCTTGCCTTCCACTCCTTTCAGCTGGGCAAGTATTTTATTACACACTTCTTCTGCTTCAGTTAGTCTATCCATCCCCTCCGTTAATTTAGCACCAACTTTTCTTAGCCGATCAATTGCTTTGCGCTGAGCCAATTTTATTTCATTTCTATCTCCAAGTCGAGGGTCGTTTTTAATTTGAATGGTGGTAGAGTCCTTTTGACCGGCATAGGTCAATACAAGCTTATAGGTTCCTGGCAGTACCTGTGTGCCTCCTGGTTCTTGCGCATTTGGTTGAGGTTTAGGTGATCCTGGCATACGGATTCCTTTTTCCTCCATTCCCCAATACAATCTATTAAATCCGGTGTCTGCATTCCAACGAAGCGAACGAATTAACTGCTGCTCTGCATTGTAGATCTTCACCATTACAGAATCTCCGCGGTTGCCTCCACCAAAACCTCTGCCAGCTCCAGCAAATCCGCGGCCACCACCGCCAGCACCTCTGCCACCACCTGACATTGCAGGGCCTTGTGTTGCTGCGGGTTCAGTTGCTGGGGCATCAGTTTTAGTTGTGGTTGTATCAGTTTTTTTAGGCTTATTGATGTAGAAGGAAATAGCTGCGCCACGAGCTCTGTTTTCTGCGTCCCAGATTCCCATAACACTCCACTCAAATCCATCGGCAGGTTTATACTGTGCTTGTACGGCATCCGGAGCAGGAAACACCGTGATATTATTTACAGGAGTTTTATTACTGCTTGCTGCTAATTTTCTTAATGGACGAATATCATCCAGCACCCAAAGGGCTCTTCCAAATGTTGCAATGACAAGATCTGCTTCGCGTTCCTGAATGGCTAAGTCATAGGTAGAAACTGAAGGATATCCATTTTTCCACTGTGAAAAATTACTGCCATTGTCTACGCTGATCCAAAGCCCGTGTTCTGTTCCCACAAAAATCAAATTAGGTTCTGTTGGATCTTGAATCATACAGAGTGCATAGCCATTCACTTTTGCCTCATCTACTAAACGTGCCCAGGTTTTTCCAAAATCTGTAGTACGAAATATATAGGGTTTAAAATCTCCGCGACGATAATCGTTGGCTACTACAAATGCTTCACCAGCGTTATGACGAGAAGCAGTTATTTGTGGAACCCAAGCCCCAACAGGAAGTCCGGGAATTTTTCCTGCAAAGGAAGTCCAACTTTGACCACCATCTCTGGTTAAATGAACTTGGCCGTCGTCAGTGCTGGCCCAAATAACTCCCTTCTCTATTGCGGAAGGCGCAATGCTCAACAAGCTGCAATGTGTTTCTGCTCCGGTGATATCAAGTGTTAATCCTCCGGTATTTTGAAAGGCTTTGATCTTGACCGTATCATTAGTGGTGAGGTCTGGTGAAATCATCTGCCAGCTGGCTCCTTTGTCTATACTCTTATGCACAAACTGACTTCCCAGATAAATTGTTTTAGTATCAAATGGATCCTGCGCCATTGGAGTATTCCAATTGAAACGCATTTTTAAGTTAGGATCCATGGCCGGGGGTTTGATATACCAGGACTCGCCTGTTTTCCAATTTCTTTTTCCAAAACTTCCTCCTTGACTTTCGCTGTACACCCAACTAGCATCTTCAGGATCAGGCAATACATCAAAACCATCACCGCCTCCAACATTATGCCAATAATAATTTCGTATTCCGCCATTGATCCAAACATAGGCCGGACCATGCCAGCTTCCATTGTCTTGCATTCCACCCATTACATTGTAGGGCATTTCATTATCAACATTGATGTGATAAAATTGACCTACCGGAATTTTTTCATCAAAGTTCCAGCTCTTTCCTCTGTCTCTGGAAATACCAATTCCTCCGTCGTTTCCTTCAATTATCAAATTGGGATCATTGGGATTGATCCACCAGGCATGGTGATCTGGATGAATACCAGAGTAGGGTATTAAAGTGGCAAATGATTTTCCTCCGTCTTCACTCCAAGTAATGGTGGAGTGCACATCGTAGATTCTGTTTTCGTTTGTAGGATCAACATAAATTTCCTGATAATAAAAAGGCCTATCCGTTATATCTCCAGGATTACTATTAACCAGTTGCCAGCTGAATCCTCCGTCGTCGCTTTTGTATAATCCATTTTTTGTGGCTTCAACTTTTGCATAAACACGTGTGGGCATACTACGGGCAAATGCAACACCAATACGTCCTAATGGTCCTTCGGGTAGTCCTTGGTCCTTGCCCAATTTTTTCCAAGTCTTTCCACCATCTACTGTAATGTGCAAACCACTTCCGGGCCCACCACTTTTTAGTTCCCAAGGTTTCCTGCGAAACTGCCACATGGCCGCAATCAATTTATTTGGATTAGATGGATCCATCACTAAATCTGCACATCCTGTTGTATCGTTTGCATATAAAATCTTAGACCAGGTTTCGCCACCATCGGTGGTTTTGAATACGCCTCGATCAGTATGTTCTGCATAGGGATTTCCAATGGCCGCCACATAAACAGTATTGGGATTTGTAGGGTCTATAACTACGCGATGAATACAAACCGTTTTGTCTAATCCCATTTTTTTCCAAGTCTTTCCAGCGTCCATTGATTTATAAATGCCGGCTCCCAGATTCAATGAGTTGCGCGGATTTCCCTCGCCGGTTCCCACCCAAACTACATTGGGATTACTTTGTTGAATAGCCACCGATCCAATATTCTGAATAGGTTGCTCATCGAAAACCGGAGACCAGTTTTGTCCGCTGTTCTCTGTTTTCCAAACTCCTCCAGATGCCGCCCCTAAATAAATAATATTAGGGTTGGCCGCCACCGCATCCACTGCGGTAATCCGCCCACTCATTCCGGCTGGTCCAATATTGCGGGGTTTCCAGTTTTTAAATTGTTCCCAGTTTACTTTTTGTGCCGAAGTACTGAGCATCAAGCAAAAACTGGTCAACAGGAGAAGGACTTGTTTCACGTGGTAGGTTTTATAGGAAGGAAATAATATTATTAGTCCATTAAAATAATCAACTTCCTCCAATAATTTGATAGAACCCGCCACTGTTTCACTGTTTTCTCAAAAAAAATTAAATTGTGAGACCAAAGCAGGCGTTGATGCAGCATGTCCTTTTAAAAAAACGAATCATGTATAAACTTTTATTACTGCCATTGTTTGTGATGAGTAGTTTGATTTCCAATGCACAATGGAACGCTAACACCTCTGTTAATTTGGAAGTGGCTACACTTCCTTTGGCAGACATGCATTCTCTTACAACAAGCACGGGTAAAACCTGGGTTGCGTTTTATCACGAAAGCAGCGGCAACTATGATATGCGCGCACAGTTATTGGATGTGGATGGTACAAAACTGCTGGGGCCTGATGGTGTTTTAGTTGACAATAAGCCATCGGGTACTGCCACTTTTGTTTTTAATATCTGTAAGGATGATAATGATAATTTGATAATAGCCTATCAGGATCAACGTAGCGGTCCGTTAAGTGCTGTGGCCTATAAGATTTCTCAGACCGGGGCTCATTTATGGAGTAGTGCAGGAGTGGTTTTGGGACAGGGACTTTCGCCATATCCTGCCGTATTGAGTAATGGAGAAACAGTGGTAGCCTGGAGCGAAGCCGTGACTAATACACTCCAAATTCAAAAGATCAATTTAGCTGGTGCGCTTGCTTGGACAACACCGGTTTCTGTGCAAGTAGGTAGTTCCAATACTACACGCGGTCAAGTAGTACCCAATTTAAATGGAAACTTTACCTTGGTTTTTCAAAAAAGAGGATTTGGTATATCCACTACGCTATATGCGCAGCGTTATAATAGCAGTGGTGTGCCCAGTTGGGCGTCGGAGCTTCAACTTTCTACAGAAACAACTTCCGGGGCTCGGTATTATTCAGTACTTGGAGAAGCAGACACTACCTATTGTGGCTATTACAGTGCAGTAGGCAGTAGATTTAATTCTTGGTTGCAACGAATAGATCCTTCCGGAGTTTTACCATACGGCAGTAATGGTTCCAATTTTAGTACGGCAACGGGAGGCTCCGATCCCTATCAGCAAATGACCAATATTGCAACAAATCCCGGTTCGCCCTATGTTTGGTCAGTTTGCTCTTATAGCAATACGCTACAAAGTCAATATGGGATCTATGTACAGAAATTTAATAAACAAACTGGAGCAAGATTGCTATCCGACAACGCCCAAAATGTTTATCCAATTAGTCCATCCTTTGACACACAAGCGGGTGGCGTTGCATTGGTTAATGATGCGCCTGTTTTTATGAGCTATGATGCCAACTATAAAATTTATGCTACTCGATTAGATGGAAACGGTGCTTTTGTATGGACAGGTAATCGTGTTGAATTAAGTTCTACAACGGCCAGTGCAGGTACGCCAAAAGGTCGTTATGGATTTAGTGCTTTAAGCAATAGTCAGGCGGTTGGCGTTTGGGCCGAAACGCGCAATGGAATTAGACGAGCATATGCACAAAATATTACGCCCAATGGAAGTACAGGTGTTGTTATTGCCGGATTTTCTTTCACTACTCCTGCTCCTGCTGTAGCAGCTTGTCCGGCTCCTGCCAGCATGAGCATTCAATTAGGAACTGCTGCATCAGGAGGGTTTAGTGGAGCAATTGCGTTGGCAGCCACAGGCGAACCTGCGGGAACTTCAGTTTCTTTTAGCAGCAATCCGGTAAATGTTGGAAACAATACCACGGTTACGCTAACGGGAACCAATACATTAGCTCCGGGTAATTATTCAATCACTGTTTCAGGAACAGCCACGGGAGTAACCACACAACAAGCGGTACTTACATTTACCATTTCTGCACCGCTGCCTATTTCAATTACCAGTCAGCCCTCTGCGCAAATTGCCTGTGCCGGCAACACAATTTCTTATTCGGTTGTAGCAACCGGTAACTCACTAACCTATCAATGGCAGCAAAGTTTAAATGGATGCAATGGGCCCTGGCAAGATATTAGCGGAGCTACTACAGCAACACTTTCACTCGGTGCAGTTGCAGCATCTCAACATAATACGGGATATCGTTGTGTGGTTGCCGCACCCTGTGCAACATCAGTAATATCCAATTGTGGATTGCTTACAGTAGGCAATTCTCCTTCAATTACTACGCATCCTGTTGCTCAAACAGTTTGTGAAGGAGCCCTGGTAAATTTCACTGTTGCAGCTAGTGGTACAAGCGTACTATATCAGTGGCAGATAAATGCCAGTGGTGTTTGGACAACAATTGCAAATGGCGCAGGGTATACTGGGGCCACCACTTCCACTTTAACCATCTCTAGCACTTCTGTTGCTATGTCAGGTAACCAATATCGTTGTGTGGTCTCCACAGCTACTTGTCCAACGCTAATACCTTCGAATAGCGCTACTTTAATTGTAAATACAATTACTCAAATAACTACTCAGCCAGTTTCAAGCACCATATGTGCAGGCGCCAGCACAATTATAACCACTGATGCCATTGGCACCGGTGTGCAATATCAATGGCAAGTGAACACAGGCGCTGGATTTATCAATTTGAATAATGGTGGTGCTTACAGTGGAGTTACTACCTCACAGCTTTCAATCACTACGCCACCGGTGGCCTGGAGCGGATATGTTTACCGATGTATAGTTACCGGTGTTTGCCCCTCTTCTATCAACACCAATACGGCAACACTGACTATTCACGCCCCTGTTATCATTAACCGATCTCCAGCCAGTGCAGAAATTTGTGCAGGAAGCAATGCTAGTTTTATTATTGCAGCTTCCAGCGTTGCTCCTATAAATTATGCTTGGCAACAAAGTACTAATGGAGGTAGTACCTGGACCAGTTTGCCTACTGCTTCAAATCCCATACTTCAATTAACTAACCTGCCTATTTCTTATAATGGAAATAGATATCGATGTATTGTTTCAAACACAACCTGCTCTCAACAGGAAATCAGCGCTACTGCACTACTTTCAGTTAGAGCAATTCCAACCATAGGCCTTGCTGCAGCTCCATTAACTACCTTGCTGCCCGGTCAAAGCACCACAATCACTGCTTCTCCCGGCACTTCTACCGGTGGTATTGTAAGCACTAATTGGACCTTAGGAGGGCAGCCTTATTCCCCAGGGAGTGGAAACACTTTAGTTGCTACCATTGCCAATCTGGGCACCTATCAAGTAGGTGTAAGGGAAACCTGGCCAAGTGGATTATTTTGTGCTGCACAGTCTTCCAGCGTAACCATTAGTGCAACGGCCAGTGATCGGTTGTTTA